>JAFAAJ010000061.1 GCA_023426625.1 Bacteroidota bacterium | reverse complement strand
CCCCAATTAGTTTGTTTAGAATAATTTGACATGTTTGTTAAAAATTTCTTAATAACAAATATAATTATTTCTTTTAAATAGAATGTTCTGTCAATGTTTTTTTTATTGTCTCAAAAGCGGACATTCTTAAATCTTTCGGAGAATCAGTAGGTTCCAGGATGTCATTGAAATATACTTTTACCTTACCGGGATGCCCCTTCGAGTTATCAAACGGGAACATTTCCTTTAATCCTATAAAAGTATAAACTGCGATAGGAGACTCGTGCTTGGAAGATAAAATAAAAGCACCATCTTTAAAATCATCAAGAACGATAGAAGTATCATCAGGAACTCCGCCTTCCGGGAAAATAACGATGCTGTTGCCTTCTTCCATCTTCTCTGCGCATCTTCTGTAAACATCTGCACGGCTTCTTGCGCTGCTTCGGTCTACCATTACGCAGACTCTTTTATATATAGTACCGAAAATAGGGATTCTTACCAGTTCTTTTTTTCCTACATAGCAAAGAGGATGATGAGGAAACAAAATACAAGGCAGCATAATATCCATAATGGAAGTATGGTTGGAAATTACCACATACTGTTTGTTCTTATCAATTTTTTTATCAGTCAGGTTGATGAGTTCATAACGAAGTCCCATTCCATAAAACATTCCGTAACACCAGATGCGGATCAATTTATAGGCATACTTATAATGTCTCTTGCTAAAAGACAGGATGTAAACAGGTATTCCTAAAATGATCGTTAAAACGAAGGCTAATATTAATAGCCAGAATCTCCAGAGATAGTTTAAAATCTTTACCACAAATCAACCGTTAAAAATTACTTTCTTCTTCACAGAATAATTAAGAATGGAAACCAGTAAAATAGCAGCGATCTTACTGATCATTTCCGGGCTCAAGGTATAAATAATTAAATCAATATTATCCTTAAAGATAAAACTATAAAATATTTGGAAAAATGTAAGACTCAATAAAGTTGAAACAAAAGAAACGCCCATAAAGTAGACAAACTCCCTTCTCTTAGAATGCTTTCCTCTTTCAAAGACAAACCAGATGCTCAAAAAATAATTCGTGAGAATTCCGCAGCAGGTAGAAAAAACATTGCTGAGCGGATAATGAATACCATGAAAATTCGTTTCCTGAGAGAATAGCTGTGGAAGGTAGGTACTTAATATTTTGAAACTTCCTATCTCTACCATAGCACTCAGTCCTCCCGCTATAATAAAGAAAAATATTTGTTTCTGGCGTAATAGTAATTCTCTCATTCCTTTTATATGATGTGCAAATTTATAACTATATGTTAAACAGTAAAAAAAGTTGTTAAATTTTTTTTTTGAATCGAAAATATTTCTAAATTTAAGTTTCAGAATGATGCAAAATAAACCTGATAATAAATTCATTTTCAACTTTCTCTGTTGATGGTTTTTTCTATCTTGTAATGTAAGCTTGAAGCATACGTCCCTCAGCTTTTAGAACCTATTTATTAACTATTTGTATGAAACGTCAAAACAAATACAGAAAATTTCAGCTCCAACAGAAAAATATTGAAGCACTGGAAAAAGAAAATTCCCGTTTCAAAAGAGTATATTCGGAATACGAAAATATGTCTGATGAACTTTGGAATCTGGAGAACTCCAAAGGGGAACCGGTTCCCGATGATTTTATCAATGCCATGATCCTTCAGACCTCTTACCTGGAAGATGAAATAGAAGATTGGCTCATCCAGTTCAATCAAAAAAAAACGGATATCAAACATTAGCCTAAAGCTCAGCTTTATACATTGTTTTTAAAGGCTATTTGAAGATAAATTCATAATTTAGCATCCTTAAATTAAAATGTAAATATGGTTGCTATTGTTGATGGAGGCTCTACGAAATGCGATTGGGTGATTTTAGACGACTTCAAAAAAGTCTTTATGAAGACTGAGACTATTGGCTTTAATCCCAATAATATTGCAGCTGAACTTATAGTACCCGAACTCGAAAAAAATATCAATCTGGGAGCTGTAAGAAATTCAATTACCAAAGTCTTTTTCTATGGCTCCGGCTGTGGAATACCTGAAAATTGCGCCACAATAGAAACCGAACTTCAGAAATTCTTCACCAAAGCTGAAATTACCGCCAAAGAAGACCTTACAGCAGCTGCTTATGCTGCCTATACCGGAAAACCTGCAATTGTCTGTATTTTAGGTACAGGCTCCAATTCCTGCTATTTTGATGGCAAAAATCTGAAAATAAAATTGCCTTCATTGGGTTTCCTTATCGGAGACGAAGGAAGCGGAAGCTCTATTGGTAAACAGCTGGTGAGAAGATTCTTCATGCAGAAACTTCCGGCAGATCTTCATATCGAATTTGAAGAAACATATCATCTGACGATCGAGGAGGCTCTGAAAAATATGTATCATAACTCCCGACCGAATGCTTATTTGGCTAATTTCAATAAATTTGTTGCGGATAGAAAAGATCATCCGTACTTCCAGAAGATGATATTCGATGAGATGATGAACTTCTTCGATTATCAGGTGCTTCCTTACGAGGAATCAAAAACTGCGGAAATCAATTTTATAGGCTCTATTGCCTATTGCTACGAAAATATCCTCCGTTCTGCTGCAGCAGAACTTAATTTAAATGTGGGACACGTTGTACAGAAACCTATCGAAAGTTTGGTCAACTACCATATTAAATATATTCTTTAATAAAAAATAAAAACTCTATGTCAAGTAAAACCCACCGCGACGAAAAGAACTTTAATCAGGCGGCGTTAGATTACCATAAAACCGAACCCAAAGGTAAAATCGAAGTAATTCCTTCAAAACCCCACTCATCCCAAAGAGATCTTTCATTGGCATACTCTCCCGGAGTAGCTGTACCTTGTATGGAGATCCACGACAAACCGGAAACCGTTTATGACTATACAGGTAAAGGAAATCTGGTAGCTGTAATTTCCAACGGAACTGCTGTTCTTGGGCTAGGTGACATCGGAGCGGAAGCTTCAAAACCGGTAATGGAAGGAAAAGGACTTCTGTTCAAGATCTTTGCGGACATCAATGTTTTTGATATTGAGATCAATGAAAAAGATCCGGATAAATTTATTGAAATTGTAAAGGGTATTGCCCCCACTTTCGGAGGGATCAATCTTGAAGATATAAAAGCTCCTGAAGCCTTCTATATAGAACAAAGACTGAAGGATGAACTGGATATCCCATTGATGCATGACGACCAGCACGGAACAGCCATCATCTCTGCAGCAGCTCTTATCAATGCCTTACAGATTGCAGGTAAGAAGATCGAAGAAGTGAAAATGGTGGTGAATGGAGCAGGTGCGGCGGCAGTTGCCTGTACCAAGCTTTATATTGCTTTAGGTCTGAAAAAAGAAAATGTACTGATGTGCGATAGTAAAGGAGTGATCAATCATAAAAGAGAAAATCTTACTCCCGAAAAATTGGACTTTATCGCCAAAACAGACATTGAAACTCTGGAAGATGCCTTAAAAGGAGCCGATGTTTTCGTAGGATTATCAAAAGGAAATGTAATGACTCCTGAAATGCTGAAAAGCATGAGCGAAAACCCTATTGTTTTTGCTTTAGCAAACCCGGATCCGGAGATCGCTTATAACGTGGCAATGAAAACCCGCCCGGATGTTATTATGGCAACAGGGAGAAGTGATTATCCTAATCAGGTGAACAATGTATTAGGTTTCCCATATATTTTCCGTGGTGCTTTGGATGTTCAGGCAAAAGGAATCAATGAAGAAATGAAACTGGCGGCAGTTCATGCCATTGCAGATCTTGCTAAAGAACCCGTACCTGAAGCTGTAGTTTTAGCATATAATGTACAGAGTTTACAGTTCGGCAGAGAGTATTTCATTCCAAAACCATTTGATAACAGGTTGATCACCAAAGTTTCCAGAGCGGTTGCACAAGCAGCGATTGACAGTGGTATCGCAAGGAAAACAATTAGCGATTTTGATGAATATGAAAATCAGCTTCTTGACAGAATGGGAAGAGATGAGAAGTTGGTAAGAATGATGCAAACCAGAGCAAAATCCAACCCGAAGAGAATTACACTTGGAAATGCGGAAGAATATAATGTATTGAAGGCTGCACAGATCCTTTATGAAGAAGGTATTGCTCATCCGATCCTTTTAGGAGAAAAGAAATTCATTCAGGAACAGATGGAACGTTATGGAATTCATTTGAATGTCCCTATTATCGATCCTAATGATGACGATCAGAAAGAAAATAGGAAAAAATACAGAGAAACCCTTTGGAAGCTTCGTCAGAGAAAAGGGATGAACGAGTATAAAGCTAAGAAATTTGTTCGCCAGAGAGATTACTTCGGGCCATTAATGCTGAAACATGGTGATACAGACGGGCTTATTGTAGGTTTTTCTAAAAATTATACGTCAGTATTACGTCCCGTATTGGAAATTATTGAAAAAGATAAAGGAGTAGATAAAGTAGCGGCAATGATGATGATCCTTTCGGAGAAAAAGCCGATCTTCTTTGCGGATACATCCATCAACCACAATCCAACGGCGGAAGACCTGGTGAATATCGCTAAAATGGCAGAAATTACCGTAAAAACCTTTGCTATTGAGCCAAGAATCGCTATGCTTGGTTTCGAGAATTTTGCTGCCATATCGGAAACTTCTAAAAAAGTAGCAAAAGCGGTAAGTATTCTTCATGAAAAGTATCCTAAGATGATCGTTGACGGAGAAATTCAGCCGGATTTTGCCATGAATGCAGATCATTTAAGTGATTATCCTTTCTCGAAATTAGAAACTACACCTGCCAATACATTCATTTTCCCAAATCTTGAAAGTGCCAACTTATCTTATAAGATCATCAGAGGAATGAAAGTAGCTCAGGTTGTAGGACCTATTCTAATGGGATTAAAACAACCGGTACACGTTCTACAAATGCGTTCAAGCGTAGATGAAATCGTGAACCTGGCGACTATTGCTGTTTTAGATGCCCAAAGAAGAGAAAAAAAGTAAGAAACCCTTAAAATAGATATCCGAGAGACTCCAAATTTGGAGTCTTTTATTTTTTAGGGCAAATCTTGAAAACCCGATCAGAAAATCAGTTAAAAATCATTCCGTCGTGAAATGAAAACATTAATTAGTTTAAATTACTATATTTGGAAGTTATAAAAAGTAATATGATATTTTCACTACAAGGCATTGTTCAGGAACTGTCGCCTACGTATGCGGTGATCAACGTAGGTGGTGTTGGTTACTACGTGGGAATCAGTTTGATGACCTCTCAAAAACTCGCTTTAAATCAGGAAACCTTTCTTTTTGTTCAGCAGATCATCCGTGAAGATGCCCATCTGCTTTTTGGCTTTAACACTCGTTCGGAAAAAGAAATGTTCAATCTCTTAATAAGCGTTAATGGAGTAGGAGCTGTTTCAGCCCTTATTTTACTGTCGACCTTAAGCCTGGATGAGATCGCTTCAGCTATCCTTTCCAAGAACAGTGCACTGATTCAAAAAGCCAAAGGAATCGGGGCGAAAACAGCCGAAAGAATAATTGTAGATTTAAAGGATAAAGTCCAAAAATTCAGCAATCCGGAAGAAAATATTTCTACATTTGTAAATAATAAAATTAAGGAAGAATCGTTATCTGCATTAGAAGTTTTGGGGATTCCTAAACGAATGAGCGAAAAAATTGCGGATCGAATAATAAAACAAAATCCAAGCATTTCTGTCGAGGAATTGGTAAAACAAATTTTAAAAAATATTTAACACTTGGTGGCTAATAATAAGTATCTCAATATATTTTTATTTCTGTCGTTCTTTTGCATGTCAGTCAGTGCCTTTGCACAGCAGGTTCGTGACACGGCGATTATAAAGAAAGATTATCAGTTGGCGGATCCTACACAGTATGAAGCCTATTATGATATCAAAACAGGAATGTATTACGTATATCCTAAAATTGGTAAAACGATCACAGGTCCCCCTACGGC
>JAFAAJ010000060.1 GCA_023426625.1 Bacteroidota bacterium | reverse complement strand
TTCCTGCACCTGCCACTATGGTTTGTGTGGAGGCTCCTGTGCTCCATAAATAAGACGTAAACCCTGATCCCGGATCCAGAATGACTGTTTGATCCGGACATACCACCTGATCATGCAAAATATCAGATTTTTTTGGTGAATTTAAAGTTAAGGTCAGCACACCTGTGTTAGGACATTCGGTGTTACTGGTAAATCTGACATAATAAGTTGCTGTAGTTATTAAAATCTGTGCGGGTGTTATAGGATTTGTTCCGGCTTGTGCATTAGCTAAAGATGTATAAAATGACAAAGTAACATTTGGATCACTCGTAAATAAATTTTTATAATCATAAAGATTAATATTCTCTGAAGCGTTCAGATCATTATCACAAACCGTTGTATTAGCACTCCCTGTAAGCAATGTTATTCTGTTTCCTATCTTAAAGTCGATCTGCCTAAAAACAGGAGCACATTCATTAGGAACACTTGGCTGTACTCTTACATATACTGTCGTATTTGCAGTATAAGTCCAGTTGTTAGGTAAATTATTGTTATTTCCTGCATTGGCATCAGCAAGGGTAAGGTAATATCTTACATTAAAGTTCGCGGAATTGTTAACGATCTGTGGAGTGATGGTAGAGAAGTTAACATTAACAATCCCATCAAAATTATCGTCACAAAGATTAGCATTAAAATTATTGGTATTGATATTTGGAGAAGGGTTGGTCACTAATGTTATCAAAGCTGTTTTAGAGCATCCTAGTGCAGATGTTACATTGGTATAAACCGTTCCGGCTGGAGCAATATATGAGGCCGGATTTGTAATCTGTCCTGTAAGGTTCGAATTTGTAAAATAGGTAACAGTTGTTCCCGCATCGTTGGAAACAATAGTGTTCGTCAGATTGAATGTTCCGTTACCGTTTGCATCAGTACAGGACGACAAAGAATCATTGTTTGTCTGTAAAATATCAATGTTTATAATTACTTTAAAATATTCAAAATCGGCAGGGGTTCCGTTGCCTTCAATATAATAAACAAAAGTATCTGTGATATCGGTTGTAAGCCCGGTGTTCGGGGTGTAGGTTATTTGTCCTGTAGCTGGATTTACCGTTGCTGTTCCTGAAGTTGGTTGTGCAATAATATTGGTATGAGTAGGGACAATAGTCTGCGTTGATGTTGTGAAAATTGGCGAAATGATCCTAGAATTACAAGACCCCAGATCAAATGTAGACGTAGTGATGGGTGGACATACAGTGTAAGCATACTGATTGGTAAGCTTCGATTCACAGTTGTTTTTCGTTACAAGGCAAGTGTAATTTCCTGCTCCATATAATTCGGGATCAATGGAATAGGAATTCGCACCTGCAATCGGATTTCCGTTAAGATACCATTGATAAGCATCATACGTATTATCTACCTGTAGCAAGATTCCGGCATAGCAATCTCCGGTTTTGGAAATAGCGGGAATGGATGAGAAGCCTGCGAAATAACCTCCATATCCTACAGCTCCGCTACCTGCTGCAATTCCTGCGGTTACGGATTTGGTTGAATTCACGGTGATATTTCCTGTCACATCAGGGATCGAATAACTTACCCAGTTCGGATTTCCGGTTACCGGATAAGGTCCGTTCAAAGTAGATATAGGTGCGCCATTCAGAGTAACTGTTGCTCCGGTTTGGGTAATAATATTAAGTTTTGTATTAAATGTCTGTGAACCGATTGAGTTGATAAATCCTACTTCATCGATCTGATTAGGCAAAAAACAGCTTAAGGGAGGGATATAATTGAAACCGCCTGTAGGATATTCGCTTCCGCTGGAAACACCGGCAAGTAACTGATAAACATAAATATTCTTTGTTGAAGTAATACTCATGTTATAATTGTTGTTTCCCTGATGTACATAATCAGTACTCGGAACCATATAATATTCACCCTCATTAAGAACGATACCCGTGCTCATTCCATTAATAGTAATCGGTGTATTGTCTTCCGTTGCCACAATAAGAACGGTTTCCATTTGTGAAGCAATAGAACCTTTTCCTTTTACAACAACAAAATCTTTTCCCAATCGTTCTACAGGAACCGCCTGATCCATTAGGATGTCGTTATTTGTAAAGTTAAGATTGGTGTAAATCCCGTTGAAATTACCATTGGTTACCGAAATAGGTTTTGTAGCCACAATTTTCGCACCTACAAGCCCTGCTAAATTGCTGGGAGAATCAATACTTACAGCATCTATAATATAAGACTGTCCTTTATTCAGTGTGAACGTTTTAGTAGGAGAGGAGGTTCCATCGGAAAAAATAACGTTGGAATCATAATCCGAAACTACAACGGTCGTGTTGTCTTCAGTTGCGGTAATTCCTATCGTGGAATTTACGTAATAAGCTGTTCCTGTAAGCGGAGCCATGGCTGCGTAGAAAGTGGTTCCTAATCCGGCCAAACCTTTAGAAGTGATGATTTCTGCGTGATTGGTGATGGAAAATCTGTAATTGGCAAAAAACTTTTTGGATCCCTTTGCGTGTAGCCCCATTGTGTTGGGAGTGAAGAGGTCGGATTGTGAGGTTGCCAATAAAAAAGAACTCGGAATATTTACCTGTGCGGGATTTCCCTTAGAGATCTGTACCGAAGTAAATAATGTATTATTGTTATAAATCTGCACCGTAAAGGGTGTCGTTTCATTCGTGGAAAGATAAAGATAGCTCTCAAGACCGCTGATTCCCGATCTTGCAGATATAGGAGCAAACCAATGGTCTGTATCCAATTGCGCATTGAAAAATAAACAGCAAACTGTAAAAATAATTGATAGAATTTTTTTCATTCGTTATTTTAAGGGGAGCAAATTTAAGTATTAATAATCAATTTTTTACATAAAATTATACAATGAAATCAGGACAGCTTTAAATTATATTATGTTTAGCATTTTATCAGGATTCTATTGATATTAAAAATGATCAAAATATTATCAATAAAAAATCCCGATGAAAAACTTCACCGGGATTATGATTTAAAATATCTTATATGATTAAGATAAGCTTACTCTGATAAATCCAGTAACTTTTAAGTCAGCATTTACAGATTTTACATAATCAGCAACAGACTGGCTACCATCTTTAATGAAAGCTTGGTGTACCAAAGTGTTGTCTTTGTAGAATCTCTGCATCTTACCTTTTAGGATATTGTCGATAATATTTTCAGGTTTTCCTTCCTTAGTAAGAAGTTCTCTTTCGATTTCCAACTCTTTATCGATAGTCTCCTGAGAAACCATAGTTTCGTCCAATGCGATTGGGTTCATTGCAGCTACCTGCATAGAAACAGCTTTAGCAGCTTCATCAGCACCGTCTACTTTAGCAGAAAGAGCAGTGATTGCAGCGATTTTGCTTCCAGCGTGGATATAAGCTCCTAAGAAAGCTCCTTCGATTCTTTCAAAAGCACCGATCTCGATTTTCTCACCGATAACTCCTGTTTGCTCTACTAATTTCTCAGCAACAGTGATTCCGTGGAAATCAGATGCTAAAAGCTCCTCTTTTGTAGCAGAAGTGATTGCCATTTCAGCTAATTCGTATGCCAATTCAATGAAAGCCTCATTTTTAGCTACGAAGTCAGTCTCACAGTTTAATGAGATGATAGCACCTAAAGTGTTATCTTCATTTACTCTAGCGATAACTGCACCTTCAGTAGATTCTCTGTCAGCTCTGTTAGCAGCAACTTTTTGTCCTTTTTTTCTAAGGATTTCGATTGCTTTTTCGAAATCTCCTTCAGCTTCTACTAAAGCTTTTTTGCAGTCCATCATACCTGCACCTGTTGTGTTTCTCAATTTTGCTACGTCTGCAGCAGCTGGTGTATAAGACATAATATTTATTATTTTTTTTATTTAAAAATTAGTATTGATTTTTAGTTTATTTTTGAGATGTGCAAAGATAATGATTTTAATGATAAACTAAAAAATGACTTTTTACGTTATTTAGTTGTTTAATAAATTTTTAATGTTATAGTGAATGAAAAAAATATTCCTCTTCATATTAATGTGCCTCTTTACGCTGGGCTTTTCTCAGAAAAAGAAAAAGTCCAAGTCAAAGGCGATTGTGGAAAAAGAAACTGTGATCATTTATACAGAAGCTGATGCTGAAAGTACAAAGGAAGCAAGAGTGATAGCCGGATTTTTAAAACAAAACCCGGGACATGCCAAATCAGATTATTATAAAAGAAAACTGATGGAGATCATCATGGCAGATAATTCTCCGGAAGCAAAACCTACCATTACGCCTTTAAGTAAGAAGGAAGTTGTAAAAATGGTGAGTAATAACGAGCTTAATAATTCTAAATCTCTTGCATCCAATACCAAATCTTCTTCTCCGGAAAGAATGGTAAACTACGCAAGTGTAGGAAGCACCAGTAAAAAATCTGAATCCAGCGAAAAAAGTAAAAAAACAGCGGCTATGCTTACTCATCTTTTTAATAATGATCCGATGGATAAGGAAGCCTACATCAATATCAGAAACAGATCCAAATGTAATTTAATCGTAAAGATCAGCGGGAAAAAATATTATAACCTGGATGTTCCTGCAAACGGACAAAATTTTATCCTGATCGATAAAGGAGAATATGTATTGACGACCATGGTTTGTGATGCTAAATATTCTTCATTGAAAAAGATCAATAAGGATATTGAGATCGAACTGAATGTAAGGGAAGATTAATAATATAAGAAAAGAGTCATGAAAAAAGCGGTTGAGAATTTCTCAACCGCTTTTATTTTATCCTTTGAATTGCCCCATGGCAATAAATTTCTCCTGTCTCTGGGTTTCAAGTTCCTGTCCTGTGAATTTGGAAAAGGCCTTGATGTTTTGTAAGATAGAGTTTTTAAGGTTCAAATAGGTGGTTTCCGGATCGTAATGAGCACCTCCAAGCGGTTCCTCAATAATTCCGTCAATGAATTTTTCTCTTAAAGCGTCTTTCGGAGTAAGGTTCAATGCGTTGGCTGCATCTTCTTTGTGATCCCAGTTTCTCCATAAGATAGAAGAGCAGCTTTCCGGTGCAATTACGGTATACCAAGTGTTTTCCAACATATATACTTTGTTTCCTACACCTATTA
>JAFAAJ010000043.1 GCA_023426625.1 Bacteroidota bacterium | reverse complement strand
ATTCATAAAATATAAAAGGCCACAAGTAAAATTTGTGGCTTTTTGTTTAATTTTGGCGAATGTTAAAAATACTAGACCGATATATCATAAAAACCTTCTTTGGACCTTTTTTCTTTATATTCAGTGTACTGTTTTTCATATTTATTGTAAACATTATCTGGGTTCAGTTAGGACAATTTATGGGGAAAGGACTAAGCTACTGGCAGATCCTTAAGCTTCTTTTTTATATGGGGGTAAGTGTTGTAAGTTTAGTACTTCCGCTTACTATTCTCCTGGCGAGTATCATGTCATTCGGAGAATTTGGAGAGCGATATGAGCTTGCTGCCATGAAAGCTGCGGGAATTTCATTAACAAGGGTGATGACGCCACTTTTAGGGGTTTCTGTCTGTTTAGCTGTAATACTCTTTTTCTTTTCAAATAATATTAGTCCCGATTTCCAGAGAAAGGCTAAAAATATGCTTTTTAATATCGCTCAGACAAAACCTGCCCTCAATTTTACTCCGGGACAATTCATTGACCAGATTCCCGGATACATGGTTAAGTTTGACAGGATCCATGGTGAGAACGGCGAACATGTAGAGGGAGTTTTTATTCACAGAAAAGCAAGCACTTTTGAAAACCAACAATCGATTGTAGCAGAAAAAGGAAAATTTGTACCGGTTCCGGGAAACAATTATCTAAAGCTGGTTTTATACAATGGATATGTATTTGAAGATAATTTCGCCGGAAAAACCGAAAGCGTGAGGATGAAACAGCCTGATCAGGCGATCAAATTTGATACACTTGTTTCCCATTTTGATGTAAGCGAACTCGTGAATAAAGCGATCGAGGAAGAAAAGATCACAGACGATTACCGTTTCCAGTCTTATCATCAGCTTGATGAAACTATCGCTAAAAACAAGCTGGAAAATGAAAAATTCCTGGCAAACATAAGCAATGACGTTCTCAGTCAGACCAATTCTGTTGTTGCCTATATGGATAAAAACAAAGTGAAAGCGCCGGTAAAATCACAGATCAAACTGGATACTTTGAAGACCGACAAGAAACTGGAACTTATTTATAATGCCTATAACCGGTTAACCGATCTGAAAACTTCATTGGAAGGCAAAAGCAATGATATTAGTCCGAATGTAAAATATTTCAGTAAGATTGTGATTTATCAGCAGAGGATTGTTTCTTATTCCGTAACCTGTATTATTTTCTTCCTGATCGGGGCCAGTTTGGGGTCCATCATCAGAAAAGGAGGAATGGGAGTTCCGGTGATCATTGCCATTGTGATATTCATTATCTTTTATGTGATAAATGTAGGGGTTGAAAATATCGCATGGAGCGGTGATATGAGTCCTTATCTTGCAGCATGGCTCCCGAATATCATCTTATTCCCTTTCGGTGTTTGGATGACCTATAAAGCGCTTACAGATTCTCAGTTATTTGATGCTGAAAAGTATAAGAAATTCTTTAAGCCGATTACCCAAAGATTCTCAAAGAATAAAGAGCATAAGAGATATCAGTAATCTCATCATCAGAATAAAATTGGAAGCTTCAGAAAACTCTGAAGCTTTTTTTATGTCATTGAAGCGGCTCTACTTTCACCTAATATTTATTGGAATAAACATCCAATTGAAGAACGAATATTCAATAAAAAAGAGGTCCCACAATATGAAACCTCTTTATTTATTTTCAATACTGAAAATTATACTTTCATAATTTCAGCGTCTTTTACTTTAAGATGTTCATCACAAAGTTTTACATATTTATCAGTAAGAGCCTGAATATCTTCTTCCACTCCTTTGATCACGTCTTCAGAAACACCATCCAGTTTTTTAAGCTCTTTCAAACCATCCTGTCTTGCATTTCTTACAACAATTTTTGTCTGCTCGGTTTCAGCTTTAGCCTGTTTTGCTAATTCTTTCCTTCTTTCCTCTGTTAAAGGCGGAACATTAAGAATAATATTTTCCCCGTTATTAGAAGGTGCAAAACCTAAATTAGAATTGATAATAGCTTTTTCTATAGCACCAATAGCTGTTCTGTCCCAAGGTTGAATAGAAATAGTCATAGCATCAGGAACAGATACATTGGCTACCTGATTGATAGGAGTCATGGCTCCATAGTATTCTACCATTACATCCTGAACCATAGTTGTAGAAGCACGTCCTGCTCTGATTTTTTGAAATGCATGATCCAAATGCTTAAGAGCTGCCTCCATGTCCTGTTTTACAGATTCTACTATAAGATCTAATTCTTCCATTATGTATTTAAAATTTGATAAATTACACATCTATTAAAAACTGAATACCCGTTATTTAAAGTTTTAAAACCTTATATACACAGAAATTTTCCAGTGTTAATTTACTATTCAGTGCTGCAAAAATAATGATTGTTTTCGAATAATAGCTACTTCCGAAGACGGATTTTCTGTACTTGTTTTTTCTTTAAAAAAAAGAAACCGGATCCTGACAGGAATTCTTAAAAGCTTCAGGTATAAATACCTAATGGATATTTGGGTTGTTTCTACTTAAAAGAATTTCAATTTTTTCGGCTTATTTTACAATATTATTTAAATGAAGTAATTTATAACATGGTATTCTAACCTTCGATAGCAGGTGAACTGCCATGATACAACGGAATGTCTGATAAAGATAATTCTCAGAAACTACACTTAATCACTTTATAATTAATTTTAAACCAATCACATCATGACTAATCCATCTTTAGACGCCTATCAACAGGTTTTTGGCATGTCAGGTCTTGCTAACCGTGCTGCAGGATATAACGGTACAGGCACCCAGTTACAGGAACAGCTTCAGTATGACTTATCTTTTTATCTCAACAATGTTCCGCCGGTTCAAATCATGGGACAGACAAACCCTTCTACTGCAAACCCTTCAGTTACTCCTGTACTAGGAAGCTGGAATCTGGTATGGGGACCCGCCCTTATAGAAGAAACCGATGAAAAAGGTAATCCTACCGGAGTGGCAGATAATGCGTTATATGTAGCGCAATGTGATGCCGTTGCATTTCCCGGAGGTCCTACTGTTCCGGCTTATGTGGTAGCTATTGCCGCTACCAATCCAACTTCATTATACGATTGGGAAACAGAAGATTTTTCAGTATCTGAAGTGGTCAACTGGACAACGTATGATCCGTCTAATTTCAGTACATCAACTTACAACGGCACCGATCCTTATATTTCAAAGGGAACGGCTACCGGTGTAAGTATCCTTCTCGGACTTATAAGTCCTGCATCAGCTGCAGCACCTAATACCACACTTCAGCAGTTTCTCGCAAGTTTACAACCTGATCCCGGTACGGCCATTATCTTTTGCGGACACAGTCTTGCAGGCGCTCTATCACCTACCTTGGCTCTTTACCTGAAAGAAAATAAGGATTTGGATGCCTTCGAAGTAACCCTTGTGTATCCTACTGCCGGACCTACTCCGGGCGAAAAAGCATTTGCCAGTCTTTTCAACAGTACATTTCCCCCACTTCCTGACGGATGGCAGGCTCAAAGCGGAGATTATCAAAGCTGGAATACTATGCATTGGAACGATTTGGATGTAGTTCCCCATGCATGGCAATCGGAAGATCTGTTACAGATAGCACAATTATACGGTAAATCTCCGAACACCTATACCGCTGTTACACTATCAGTATTACAGAATATCGCTTTTGCAGATAGTTGCATATCAGGAGCTACTTATACAAGATTACAGAATCAGTCGTTACCGGGCAAACTTCAAAACTCAGACGGACCTTCTGTTAACATCAATACGCCTCCGCAGTCTTTGTATGATTATATGTATCAGCTGTTCTTGCAGCATATAGATATGTATTCAGGTATTCCGTCTTACGGCCCGGATTACCCTCAGGTAAACGGCCTTATTTTACAGCAGCCATTACCACAGCCGGCATCTGTAAATCTGGTTCCGGGAGTAACCGTTGTCACAAGATTTGAGATGATTATGAAAATCATCAATCAGATCATCGGCTGGATCTCCAGTCATTATCCAATAACCCAGCAGGATAATATTAAAGTAGGTGAATAATTCTAAAACAAAAACACCTATTGCAATACGGCAACAGGTGTTTTGTTTTACTTTTGGATGTCTTTTGTAAATCTGTTATATATTTACCAAAGTCCCTACATTTTCTCCGTCTACGATTTTTGCCAGATTACCTTCTTTATTCATATCAAAAACAATAATCGGCAATTTATTTTCATGACTTAAAGTAAACGCTGTCATATCCATTACTTTAAGGTTCTTTTCAAAAACTTCATCGAAAGATAAAGAATTGTATTTTACAGCATCAGCATTTTTTTCAGGATCACTGTCATAGATTCCGTCCACTCTTGTTCCTTTCAGGATCACATCAGCTCCTATTTCAATAGCTCTTAATGTTGCCGCTGTATCAGTTGTAAAATATGGATTCCCTGTTCCTGCCCCGAAAATCACTACTCTGCCTTTCTCCAGGTGTCTTACTGCACGTCTTTTGATGAAAGGTTCAGCTACTTTATCCATTTCGATAGCAGACTGAAGTCTTGTTTTAATACCCGCATCTTCCAAAGCGCCCTGCAAAGCCATTCCGTTGATCACAGTAGCCAACATTCCCATATAATCTCCCTGAACTCTGTCCATTCCTTTCGCAGCTCCTGCTACTCCACGGAAAATATTTCCTCCTCCAATTACAATGGCAACTTCACAACCTTTATCTACTACTTTCTTAATTTCCATTGCATATTCCTGTAGCCTTTCATTATCAATACCGTATTGTCTGTTCCCCATTAAGGCCTCACCACTCAGTTTCAGAAGGATTCTTTTATATTTCATCTTTAATTTTTAATCGTTTTTTTTAATGGGAAATTTCCCTGAAATTTGACTTTGCAAATATAATCATTAAAAATATTGAAAAAAGAAAAATATTACGTGTAAATAATGTTAGAAATATTTTGAAAAGTACGAAAAAGGATTATTTTTGCATTAATTATAAATCGAATTGAAGAAAATTGTCATTTTTTCACTGTTTCTGTCAGGATTGGTTTCTTATGCACAAACCGGAACCAATGTTTATCCATTCTTAAACATACCTGTATCTGCCCGACAGGCTGCTTTGGGAGGTGATGCCATCTCTATAAGAGATCATGATGTTTCTTTTACCATAGCTAACCCTGCATTATTAAATAAAGATTCTGATAAACAGCTTTCTGTGAACGCAGTAGCTTATCTAGCAGACTCTAAATACGGAACCATTGCCTTTGCCAAAGATTTTGATAATGGGCACATGGCTACCGTAAATGCAAGATATATGAGCTACGGCGATATACCAAGGACGGATGAAAGCGGTTTTGAAAACGGAGAATTTACTGCTTCCGATGTTGCCATCGGTGCAGGATACGCTTATCAGTTTGAAGAAGACTGGACAATAGGTGGTGGAATTAATTTTATCACTTCAAAAATCGATAACTATACATCTTCTGCCATTGCAGGAAATGCAGGAATCACTTACCACAACAGAAAAAACAAGGAAGTTCTTTCTCTTGTATTCAGGAATTTCGGGTATCAGTTCAAATCTTTTAACGGAGAAAGAGAAAATCTTCCGTTCAGAGTGGATCTTGGATATACCAAAATTCTGAAAGCCTTTCCTCTTGCCATTACCATTACGGCTCACGATCTTCAGCAGCTTAACATTTCTTCCGAGTATAATGTAAACGGTCAGGAAGTGAATTTAGGAAGAAAAATTGCAGACCATTTCTCTTTGGGTGCAGAACTCTTCCCGGAAAGAAGCTTCAATATCAGACTGGGATATAATGTAAAAAGAGGAAATGAACTTGCAGTAGCGGATCAGAGGAACTTCTCAGGACTTTCTGCCGGATTCGGGATCAAGCTATCGAAATTCCGTATAGATTATGCCCACGTAAGATATCAAAACTCATC
>JAFAAJ010000042.1 GCA_023426625.1 Bacteroidota bacterium | reverse complement strand
GTTTGAAGGTAAAGGTTACGCTTATGAAGCAGCTCACAAGGTAAAATCTATTGGAATGGATGGCTTCGGACTTAGCAAAATTTCAGCAATTACTACAAAGGATAATTTTTCCTCTCAAAAACTCATTGAGAAACTGGGATTGAAATTTCAGAAATATGTTAAACTTCCTCATGATGAGGAAGAATTGATGTATTATGAAACGGAATAGATGATTATCCTTCCAAAATCTGTTCAGCGGCCGTTTTTGAGGTTACTTTTTCAATCACCCTTGTGCAGATTCCATTTTCATCAAAAATAAAAGTTGTTCTCACAATTCCCATGTATGTTTTCCCAAAAGTGGTTTTTTGCTGCCAAACACCGAATTTCTCTACAATTTCACGGTTTTCATCAGCAATAAGATCATAAGGAAAAGAAAATTTATTGTGGAAGTTTTTCTGCTTCTTTACAGTATCCGCACTGATTCCTAATAATTGGAACCCTGCTTTTTTCAGCTTTGAATAATTGTCGCTGAGGTTACACGCTTCCATGGTGCAGGTTGGAGTATTGGCTTGGGGGTAGAAAAAAATGATCAGCTTTTTCCCTTTTAATTTTGATGATTTTACCGGTTTTCCGTCCTGATTTATTCCTTCAAATTCCGGCAATTGGTCTCCAACTTTCAGCATAATGATTTAATTTTGTCCAAATTTAAGGCTTACATGACAAAAAAGCAAAGAGCAGAGCTTGTTCAAAGAGAATTAGAAAAGTTATATCCGGAAGTTCCTATTCCTCTGGATCATGTGGATGCATATACATTAACGGTTGCTGTGGCACTTTCTGCTCAGACGACGGATAAAAAAGTAAATCAGGTAACTCCTAAGCTTTTCGAGGTGGCGGGAACTCCCGAGAAAATGGCTCAGTTGGAAGTGGAAGAGATCAGGGAATTGATCAAAGAGATCGGGCTTTCCAATACGAAGGCGAGAAACCTCAAAAGAATGGCAGAGCTTCTTTTGGAAAAACATGATGGAGTAGTGCCACAAACCTATGAAGAACTGGAAGCTTTACCCGGAGTTGGACATAAAACAGCTTCTGTAGTGATGAGTCAGGGGTTTGGTTATCCTGCCTTTCCTGTAGATACACATATACATCGTTTAATGACTCAGTGGAAGCTTACCTCCGGAAAAAATGTTGTAGAAACAGAAAATGATGCCAAAAAGCTATGGAAAGAAGAAGTATGGAATAAGCTTCATTTACAGATCATTTTCTACGGAAGAGAATATTCTCCTGCAAGAGGAAAAGGTGAAAAAGATTTCATTACAAAAATGTTGTTTGAAAAATAATCAGAATCTATTGTTTTACCCATTCCTGGTTTAGTTTTAGATCAGCCAATATATTGTAGAGCTGTTGTAATCCTTTTGTACCCATTCCGCCGTAATCTCTTATTCTTTTTACCTTTAGGTTGTCATAAGTTATTGTAAGGTATTGCGTTGCTGCATCAGAAAATCCTACTTCGTATTCGTCCTTAAGATTTTCAAAATCGAGATAATTTAATAAGCCTATAATCTTATTAAATTTTTCGTGAGAAAGTTTTGAGGTATAAATACCCGGCAATAGGAAACCATCATTTTTGGTAGTCCAGATTATATCCCTGTTAGATACTATTTTCATCTTTAGGACAGATCTGCTCCAATAGCTTCCGGAATTTTCAAATTGTATTTCTAAAATATTATGCCGTTTGGGTGACAGGTTTTCTTCAATAAATCCTCCATATTTATAAATGAGGTTTTCTTTAGTATCACTAATAAAACCATATCTGTTGAGAATTTTTCTGCTTTGATATTCTATTTTATTGCCATTTACCGCTGAAAATGAACATTCCTCATAGAGATCTCCTCTATTAATGATATGAGATTCAAAATAGTTTCCTTTATCCAGAATGCATAGCGTTTTCAACTCTTGGGATGTTGTTCCGGTAATAAAGAGATCTGTTAATCCATTATTATCAAAATCTGCTTTTTCCCATGTCTTCTTCAGATTTATACTATCTGCCGGATTAATACAACTTCTTTTATAGCTTATTTTGTCTTCAACATTTATATAACTGATTTTATTGCTTTCGTCTAGAATAAATTTTTGAATATCTTCAGCGGTGTGCAACGAATCAATTTTATTAAAAACTTTTTTGTTTTGACTATAAAAAGTATCCAGACAGAGAATAAGTAGCAATAGGAAATTTTTTTTCATCATTATTTTAAATTGAAACTAAAAAACACAAAAATTAATTCGTGACTTTACTATTTTATTTCTGCTTCTTTGCCCATAGCTCCATTTTTCTGTTCAAAACGTCTAAAGGAAGGCATCCCTGACTTAAAACTTCATCATGGAATTTCGCCAAACTGAATTTATTTCCCAATTCTTTCTGATATTTTTCTCTCAGTTCACGGATTCTCAGAGAACCGATTTTATAGCCTAAAGCCTGACCCGGCATCGCCATATATCTTTCCACTTCTGCAATGGCACTGGCTTCATCATAAGAAATGTTGCTTAAGAAGTATTTAATGGCTTCTTCCCTTGTCATTTGTCCGGTGTGAATTCCTGTATCGACAACCAAACGTACCGCGCGAAGCATTTGGTCGCTTAAATAGCCCATTTTCTGATAAGGATCTGTATACAATCCGAATTCCGGACCTAAAGTTTCACAATAATGTGCCCATCCTTCACCGTAAGCGCCTATCCATCCGAATCTCATAAACTTAGGAAGTTTCGTGTTTTCCTGTTGAAGAGAAACCTGATAATGGTGTCCCGGAATCGCTTCATGAAGGAAAAGAGATTCCATTCCGGAAGTCGTATTGAATTTTGAAGGGTCCGGAAGCGGAACATAAAATATTCCCGGACGTTTTCCATCAGGAGTTCCCTGGATGTATTCCGCACTTGCGCTGGCTTCCCTGAATTTTTCTGTCTGTCTGATTTCAAACTTCGTTTTCGGAGTTACACTGAACATGGTTTGCAGCTTCGGCGTAATTTTAGCCAGAATTCCGTTGAATGCATTCATCACTTCTTTAGAAGTTTTGTAAGGCATAGCTTTCGGGTCTGTTTTTACAAAGTTGATAAACTCTTCCAGTGTTCCGGTAAAGCCGACCTGCTGTTTTACTTTTTCCATCTCGGCACGAAGCAGGGCTACCTGCTGAAGTCCGATCTTATTGATCTCTTCAGGAGACTGATCTGTTGTTGTCCAGCTTTTTACATAATAGGCATAGATGTCATTTCCCTTAGGTAAACTGTTGTATCCGTCTGTTTCCCTTGCTTTTGGCAAATATTCGGATTCAAGGAAATTGGCCATTTTAGTATAAGCCGGAATTATTTTTTTGTTGATAGCATCTCTGTAAAGAGCTGAATATTTATCTTTCTGAGTTTGGGTAAATTCTTTCGGAATATTTTTGATGGGACCATAGAAAATATTCTTGTCAAGATCAGCTGTTGTGATTTCTTCAGCCTTCATTTGAGGGATCATTTTCAGCACCAGTTTTTTAGGTAAAACCACCTTATTGTTCATCCCTTCTCTGAAATTTTCAATAGCTGCATCCATCCACTGAGGGAATTTTTCCATTCTCTTCAGCCAATTGTCATAGTCTGTTGCTGTTTTAAAAGGCTGACTTCCCTGTCCGCTCCCATACAAAGGAAAAGAAAGAGGAAGACCTGTAAATTGGGTAAATGGAATGTACTCAGGATGATAGGCGTAGGCTTCTATTTTATCTTTCAATGTATAATCCAATACATCATAGACTACCTTATCTTCATCCGAAAGACTTTCATAATCTACCTGCTTCAGCTGATTTTGAACCGAATTGTAAAATGCAATTTCTCCTGAAATAAAATCTTTGTCAATATTGATGGGAAGTTGGTCATTATACCTTGTATCTCCTTGCGATGTTGCCTCTAAAGGGTAGAGTTTCAGGTACTTTTCGTAATAATTTGAAGCGATAGAATCTAAATTGGTAGGAGTGACCTTCGTAAGGGGAGAATCGGTTTTTTTACAAGATGTTAAGCCTGTTGCTAAGCTCAAACTTATAATACCTGCAGATAAAAAGTTTTTCATTTTTCAGAATCTTTAATAAAAGCAAAAGTAAGTAATAATAACATAAAGAAAAGGCTGTAAAAGATGTTTTCAAAAAAATAATTTCAAAAAATTTTACACTATCGTTCAAATTTTTATCTTTGTCAAAAACATTTAACACTCATACTATTACAGTTCTTTTTTTAAGACACAATGAAAGGGATTTTAAAAATTTACCATCCGGATGAAACGCTAAAATACAATATCAGAAACACTTATTGTAAAGCGGTTTACAGCAACCAGCAACATTTCCTAGAGGTTGAGATTATTACGGATGACAGTCTGGATCATGTAGATGATGATTCTTTACAATACAATTTTCCGCAACTTTCACTGGAAGTTTTTGATTTCCCTATAGAATCTGAGGAAATTGAAGGAAAAACAATTCTTATCAATGATTCCGAGGAGGATAGCTACACAGAAGTGGATCTGTTCGACGATGAAGAAGCGTATCTTTATGATAATGAATTGCTTTTTGAGAAAAATGATTCAGGAGAACTGCAGGTGATCTGGAAAGGAATGATTGATGATTTTTACACGGGATCAGATACACCACTTCCTTTCAGGCTTAAATGTGAGTTTAAACAGGATGATATTGAGGTAGACGAAGATTAGAAAGTCTGAATACCCTTATTTTGATATTAAATTTCTTTTCAATGTGTTTTTGGAAAGAAATTTGCTTTTTATGTTGGCGGCAAAATTTAAGGTCTTTTTAAGCATTTTTTAAGAGATCAATTAATAATATTCCATTATTTTTGTCGTTTAAACCATTAAAAAATACACATTAATGTTGTTAACGGAACTAACTCAGATTTTATTTGCACAAATTACTGCGCCTGCAGTGGCTACAGACGATCTAGAATTCTCATTTTGGAAAATAATGTTCCACGGTGGAGCTTTCGCTAAAATAGTGATGGTTACCGTGTTGTTGTTGGGTGTATTTTCTGTATACCTGTTTTTTGAAAGATTTTTCTTTATCAAAAGGCTGACTTCCAAAACGGATTCCAACTTTATGAACAATATTGAAGATTTCATAAAAGACGGAAGAATAGAATCGGCTGTGGATTATTGCAGAAGACAAAACTCGCCGGAAGGAAGAATTCTGGAAAAAGGAATCTCAAGATTGGGACGTCCTGTTTCCGATATTGTAAGTGCTATGGAATCTCAGGCTCAGGTAGAAGTAGCCAACATGGAAAAAAACCTTAACCTTTTGGCGGTAGTACCAAGTATTGCTCCGATGTTAGGACTTTTAGGAACGGTAATCGGGATGATCATTGCCTTCTTTAATTTGTCTCATGCAATGGGATCATTCTCTCCAAAGACGCTATCGGAAGGTATTTATACGGCACTAGGACAAACAGCGGTTGGTTTGGCAGTGGCTATTCCGGCAAACTTTTTCTACAATGTTCTTTTGACAAGAATTGATAAGTTTGTGTTAAGAGCTCAGGATATGTCCGGAGAATTTTTAGACATCATCAATAAACCTTTATAAATCTTTCTTATGAAACCGAAAGGTTCCATCTGATCATTAATCAACAAAAATCAACAGATGAAAATTCAAAGAAGAAATAAAGCGAACCCGGAATTCAGTTTGGCAGCAATGACAGACGTTATCTTGCTGATGTTGATATTCTTTATGGTGACTTCTTCAGCGGCTAATCAAAGCGCAATTGATGTGAAATTACCTAAAACCGGAGCTGTAGATGATAATATCCCGAATCCGCTTACGGTAAGTATAAAACCGGACGGATCTTACTATGTAGATGATAAGCCGGTAGCAAGAGAACAGCTTGAGCAAAATATTGTTAATACGCTGGCTAACCAAACCAATAAATCTTTTACCATACGTGCAGACGAAAGTACCATGCATAAAGACGTGGTTTTTGCGATGGAAATAGCAGAAAAACATAAGTTCAATATTGCTATTGCAACAGTAAAGGATAAATAAACCTGCAATCAGGAAAAAAACTTGAAATGAGAGGGTATATTATAAACAAAAACGACGAAAACAGAGACAGGATAAAGAGTGGAATACTTTCCATTCTGATCTGGTCTGCGATCCTGTTATTTGTTTTCCTATATAAATTAAAGCCGGAACTGGAACAGGAACCGGAAGTGGTGACCACCATGTTGGTCAACTTTGGAGATAACAGAAACGGAAATGGCGTTGAAGAACCTGCCGAGCAGGAAGGAAGTTTAGCAGCCGTTGCAGAAGAAATCACTCCAGAACCTGTAGAGGCAGCTGTTCCCGAAACTAAAACAGTTATTAAACCGGATCCACAACCTGAAACCAAGAAATCTGAGGCTAAAGATAAAATTATTACAGGAAACAATTCAAAAGTTAGTGTTCCTAAAAAAGAAGAATCAAAATCTACAAAGAATACAACTGCCGGAACTACGGCTTCCAAGAATACCAAGAAAGCTTCAGCTACAACCGCCAATTCCAATACAGGAGGTGGTGACGGAAAAGGAAACGCCGCTATTGGTAACCTGATCAAAGGGAGAGGAAGCAAAGCAGGAAGTCAGGGAACAGGAACAGGAATCGGAAATGCAGGAGATCCTTTAGGTGGAGACGGAGATGGTGATAGTAAGATCGGGATAGACAGAAAACTGGTTGGATTTATTCCGGGAACAATGGGAAGAGGAGGTGCGCAACCTTCACACAACTGTACGGCAAGCGGACCTATTACTATTTCCTATACTGTGGATAAAAGTGGAAATGTGATTTCTGCGAGAAGATCAAGTGGAATCTCTGATCCATGTGCTGTTTCAACTTCGGTTTCCTGGGTTAAGAAATATGTGAAAGCCGAGAAAGCGAATACCTCTTCAACCGGAACGTATAAAATATCATTCTAAAATATTAAAGCACTTATTCAAGTGCTTTTTTTATTTCGTTAATCCTGTTGATGATGGGAAGCGAAAATATTCCGCTTGTCTGAAGGTATTGTTCATAAAAAATTTTTGCCTTATCCAGAAAATCATTATCCGAAGATTCTTTTCCTTTGAAATAAAATAGGTTCCCAAGCATTTCAAAATAATCTTTATGATCTCTTTCCTGTCTTTCCTGAACCATTTCCATTAGTTCTTCCTTCGTCTTTGAGGAGATTTCAGAAAAATTCATTTTGAAAATATCTTTCATTAAAGAATCAAAATCTAATTCTTTTTGCATTAAGCTTTCTTCCGGCTTACCCAAAATCAGTTTTTCCAATGCTTGAGTTAACTGGCGTATTAATCGTAGGGTGAAATCTTTATCTTGAATCATTTTTCTTTGTTTAATTTGTTAATATCCGATAACTCCAATCAAAAAAGGAGACATAAATATTTGGAACCATCCTATAGCTTCAGTAGATTTTTCAAATAAATTTAGATTGTCTTTTTTCATTTTTAAGCAAAAAATAAATAAGCCAGAGTAATAGAAGTAATAATGCCCACTAAATCTGCCAGAAGCATGGCAATTACCGTGTATCTCGTGTTCTTTACGGCTACAGCACCAAAATAAACCGCAATGACGTAAAATGTCGTATCTGAGCTTCCCTGAAGAACGGCAGCCAATTTTCCCTGAAAACTATCCGCTCCGAAAGCTGCCATTGTATCGACCATCATTCCTCTTGCTCCTGAGCCGGATAATGGTTTGATCAGTGCTGTTGGAAGCCCGTCAACAAATCTTGTATCCAGATTGGCAATATGAGCGACCCATTTCATTCCGTCAATAATAACTTCAAAAACTCCGGAAGTTCTCAAAAGCGAAATGGCGATGAGCATTCCCACTAAATAAGGAATGATCTTAACGCAGGTTGTGAAACCTTCTTTCGCTCCCTCAATGAAAGCATCAAATACATTGATTTTTTTATATACCGCTCCGAGGACGATTGCTAAGAAAATGAATAAGATAAGACCGTTACTTAAAATTTTACTGAAAGTATCCAGATCATCTTTGCTCAGCTGTACCAAATACCAGACAAGAAGCCCGATAATAGCTGAAATTCCTCCTACGTAAGCAATAACAACCGGACGCAGTAAATTAATTTTCTGATATAACGAAACGATGATCATTGCTGCTAAAGTTGCCGCAAAAGTAGCGATCATACAAGGAAGGAAAATATCTGTCGGTGTTTTAGATCCCATTGAAGCACGTATGGCAATGATAGAAACCGGGATCAGTGTCATTCCTCCGGCATGAAGACAGAGAAACATGATCTGGGAATTGCTTGCGGTATCTTTATTGGGATTTAATGTCTGTAAACTTTCCATTGCCTTTAATCCAAAAGGAGTGGCCGCATTATCCAATCCTAAAAGATTGGCACTGAAATTCATCAGCATATGTCCGAAAGCCGGATGATTTTTGGGGATCTCAGGGAAAAGTTTGGAGAAAAAAGGCTGGATAAACCTGCTTAACAGATTGATGCCGCCCGCTTTTTCAGCAATACTCATAAAACCCATGAATAGAGTCATAATCCCGATCAATCCGAGGCAGATCTTTACGGCGGTTTCTGACGTACCGATCACACCATCTGCTTCCTGAATACGGTAAATCTGCACATTCTGTTTTAAAGAATCTGTTTTGTAATGAATTCTTTTGTCTTCAAATTCCTGATTTTTGATCAGGTTTTTTCTTAAGTCGGGAGACAGGGTATTCATTTTCTGGGTTGCGATCTGCACGGTATCTCCTCCTTTTCCTACAACCATGTCGTTAAAAATGGTTTTGTAATTGCCTGAGGAAATGTATTTTATACTTGCGATGGTAATGGCAATGATAATGAAAGCTGACCAAATTCTACTGAGAACCATTTAATGAATTTAATTTTTTAAACTTATCAAAAATACTTTAAAAATATATAAGTCCCTATTTTAATACGTATGGATATGATTTTTGTGATCGTACATGATCGGGTGTTTCAGGACGGCTAATTGATTTATTTCTCATCAATATAGACCAGCTCTCCCTGAAAATCATCGTCCATGCTTCTTAAAACCTTAGCACTTTCTGTTTTTTTGATCAAAGCATCAATGAAAAAACTTTTTTCAAAAAACTGACGGTGTATTCCGGGCAGAAGTTCCATGAAATAGTCCATGCCTACTTTGTTGTTGTGAAGGTCCATTTTGGTTTCCAGAGGCTCATTAGGAAAGAGCTCTTCGTGCATATCTGTGATTTTTTTGCAGAAATCAAGAGCTTTTTTAGGAGATGATACCTTGCAGCAATACATCATGATAAAACAACACCAAAGAGCATGTCTGAAAGCATTGCCCACTCCATTGTTGGATGCGGTATCCGGAAATTTTTTCTGAGCTATGGAAAATGCCTTTACTGTAGCATGGAAACTTAATAAAGAAAAAAGAGGATGAGGTAAAACAAGTGACAATAGCCGCAGAATTTTTTTAAAACTCAGCGAACGTATCGTTCTGAAAAATATTCTAAAAGTCCTCATCAATAAAAATCTCTCCCTAATTAGAGAGAGATTATATACTTTTTGTTACAAAATTTAGGCTTTTACGGCTAATAAATTAACTGTTTTTGCAACGGTATCACGGATTTCGGTTCTTTTTACAATGAAATCCACGAATCCTTTCTCCTGTAAAAACTCAGAAGTCTGGAATCCTTCCGGAAGATCTCTACCGATGGTTTCACGGATAACTCTAGGTCCTGCAAAACCGATCAAAGCACCTGGTTCAGCCATAATGATATCTGCGGTCATGGCGAAAGAAGCTGTAATTCCTCCGAATGTAGGGTCACAAAGGTAAGCAATGTATAAAAGTCCGGCTTCTGAAAGCTGAGCTAGTTTTGCCTGTACTTTTGCCAGCTGCATCAAAGAATAGGTTGCTTCCTGCATTCTCGCACCACCGGATTGGCAGATGATCATGTATGGAAGTTTATGCTTGATACAGTAATCTACTGCTCTTCTGATTTTTTCACCCATTACCGAACCTAATGAACCACCAATGAAAGCAAAATCCATACAAGAAACCACCATTTCAGTTCCTTTTACAGTTCCTACCGCGTTTCTGATGGAATCTGTAAGCTTGGTTTTCGCTTTTACTTCCTTTAAACGGTCTGTATAGGATTTAGTATCTTTAAAGTTCAGGATGTCTATACTTTCAACATTAGCATCTAGTTCAGTGAATTTTCCTTCATCAAAAAGGATCTCAAAAAATTCTGCACTTCCTATTCTTACATGAAATCCATCTTCTGGAGAAACATAATTATTTCTTCTAAGTTCTTCGTGCTCCACTATTTTTCCTGACGGAGTCTGATGCCAAAGACCTTTAGGTACGTCCTTTTTTTCATCAGTAGAAGTGGTAATGTTTTTTGCTTTTCTTTTAAACCAGTCGAATGCCATTTTATTTGTATTAATGTACAGTGTAAAAAGTAAAATGTATAAAAATAAGAGAGCAGAAACTACTTCATTACTTTATACATTTTACTTATACAGATTTTATTTTAAAGTGTTTACGTTATTTAAGTCTTCGAAAGCTTTTACCAGTCTTGAAGAGAAAGTTTCCTCACCTTTTCTGATCCAAACTCTAGGATCGTAGAATTTCTTGTTTGGTTTTTCTTCTCCTTCCGGATTTCCGATCTGAGATCTTAAATACTCAATATTGTTCGTTATGTAATCTCTGATTCCTTCTGTATAAGCAAACTGAAGGTCAGTATCAATGTTCATTTTGATAACACCGTAGTCGATAGCTTCTCTGATCTCTTCTAATGTAGATCCTGTACCACCATGGAATACGAAGTTGATTGGTTTCTCACCTGTTCCGAATTTCTCCTGAACAAATTTCTGAGAATTGTCTAAGATTTTTGGAGTAAGAACCACGTTTCCTGGCTTGTAAACTCCGTGTACGTTACCG
>JAFAAJ010000019.1 GCA_023426625.1 Bacteroidota bacterium | reverse complement strand
CATCATGAGATTGATAAACGATCTCATTATCCTCCGCAGAAGTACCGCTTTTTACCAGTTCGTTCGGAACGTTGGGTAATTGATATAAAATATCAAGTAAAGCTTTTTCTTTTACTTCTAACTGGGATTGCAATTCTTTACTCGATTCTTTGTATTGCGCTGTTTTAGATTTTGCAGATTCAGCTTCTTCTTTTTTTCCTTCTTTCATTAAAAGCCCGATCTCTTTAGAAATCTTGTTGATCTCGGAAAGTTGTGAATCTAATTCAAACTGGATTTTTTTTCTTTCGTCGTCGGTAGCAATAGCTTCATCTACCAACTCAAGTTTTTTGAATTGTCTTTTTTTCAGACCTTCTAAAACGCGTTCTTTGTTTTCGCGTAAAAAATTGACTTGTAACATATAAAGTTTAATGTTTAAAGTTCTCGGTTTTAAGGTTCAGTTTCAAGGTATTGAACTCAGAACCCGTGCTTTGAACTATTTTTTGCAAATTTAAAAATTATTTTATGATCGTAACGACATTTGGTACATCGGGTTGCTTCGTGAATTTCAACTCATGGTTGTAATATACTTTTGAAACCTGAAATGCTGAAGGAGACCAGTGATATTGAATTTCCAGCGTATCATTGGTTATTTCTTCCACATTGTTTACCGTTTTTCGTAAAGCCAGTGCAATCACCGAATGATAGGTTCTGTTATCGGGACTCAGCGAATCTAATGTTAATCTTTTCGCTCCGGCAATATATTCAATATAGTATAATGAATCTGAAGTCATTTTCAGGGATCCGCTCACCGGTGCATTATCTGTTTCGCCCAAAACATCATTCATGGAAAATGAAGAATAGGAATCCGGTTTATCTTTATTCAAAAGATCCTGTCCTGCATTGTTTTTGATATAAAGATTGAATACCTGATCTATTTTTTGTAAAGAATCTTCATCACTTCTACAGCTTAGAAGTGCAAAAAAAACCACCGTTAATCCCCAAAAAATATTTTTCATACAACAAATATAAGATTTATCCTTAAGAAAGCTTTTTCAAATAAGAAAAGAAGAATAATAGGTAAATAAAACCGGAAATCAGCAAGGTTGCACTCATTGCTACCCCCATCCCGATCAATCCGTATAAAGGAACCAACAGGTAAGCCAATACTGAAAGCAGCACAAGCGAACCCACACTTACCCAAGTATTAATTTCAATCTTTCCTACAGCCGGTAATAAATTCCCATATAAATTTCTGGTCAGCATCCCAAAATTGAAACCAATCAGTAAGATCAACAATAAAGTACTGTTTTCTGTATAGTTTTCTCCGAAAAATATTTTCATGACCGTTTCTGTAAACAACAAAAAGAAAATAAAGATCCCAATGCAGATCGGAAGAAAAATTTTATGGAAATTGACTACATAAGACTTTAAAAAATGTTTGTTTTTATAGTTCTTTGAAAGGATGGGAAAATCACTCTGCATAAAGCTTACTGCTAGAAAAGTAATGTTTGCCGGAATCAGAATCGCTACACGGTAATTGGCGACGGCATTTTCATTCAGAAGAAAACTCAACAATAAGATATCCAGCGAAAATAATGTATCCGAGATCAAAGACGTAGCTGCCGTAAAAATTCCGTATCTCCACGATTCTTTATAGTGCAGCGGCTTGGAATTTCTAAAAGAATATATTTCTTTTCTCAACCATAACAGTGATAAATAAGGACTGATCGTAATAGCTGTAAGGTATCCGTAAAATCCCCAGAAATAAGTCAGTATAAGGATAAGCACCACGCCTCCAATATTAACTACATTATTCACTCTTGCAAACGTCTGATTTCTTCCTGTAATCCTGTAAAACGCCTGTATATGATTTACAAAATAAAAACCACCCAACCGTAAGCCGCAGAATAAAAAGGTGAAAAAGATATTCTCAAATGTTCCTATATAAAATATGGAGACCAATAAAAAAATAATAACCAATAAGATCTCAAACAACAACCCTTTGAAGAAAAAATAAGAAGAAAGTTTGTACTTTTCATCTTCATCCGTTGCAATGGAACCATATCTCATGAAACTTTGCCCACTTCCAAAACCTGTAAAGGGCAGGAATATCGCCAGAATAGACAATACTATACTTAAAACTCCGAATTCATTTTCAGGTAGTAATCTTATGATCAATAAAGATCCTACAAAGCCACAAATTTTCGCGATCAGAAACGATAGAAACACGTAATGTCCACTATTGTTGAAAAAGCTTCGTAAAAAATCTTTCAGGCTTTTCATGCTATTATTTTTTTGAAATCACCTGTTCATAAATTTCCGTGAAATGCTTTGCTACAGACTCTCTGGAATAGGTATCTGCTACAAATTTCCTAAGTTCTTCCTTTTTCTTGAAAGCATACTCTCCTTTACAGACCTTTTCGAGAACCTGATAAAGCTGTTCTGTATTATTTTTCTCAATACCTGCACCTAGTCCTTCCAAGATCAACTCCGTTGTTCCTCCGACTTTAGTTGAAATCACAGGTTTTCCACATGCATAAGATTCCAAAATAACGCAACCCTGAGTTTCATTTTCACTGAAAAGAATAAAGTAATCGGAATTTTGCATTTTTTTGGCTACTTCCTGATAGCTGATCATCCCGAAAACATGGATATAGCTTTCTGCAGAAAGTTCTTTTACTAAATTAATCAATGGAACAGTATCTCCATCTCCTCCTATTTCCAGTTTTACATTAAATCCGTTTTCATGCAGCGAATGTATTGCCTTGATGATCTCATCGGGTCTTTTACGGGGAATAAGACTCGAAACATGAAGAAATTTCACCTCTCCGGAGTCATCCTTTTTCGTTTGAATCGTAAATATTTCCATATCCACAACATTGGAGATGACCTTCATCGGGGTTTTAATTCCCAATAATTTCAGGCTGTCTTTAAGGTTATGACTGACCGGCAAAATATATCCAGCATGTTTTGCTATGTACTTTGCCACTCTTTTGATATTGGAAGATGTCTGAGAAAGATTCTGTTCCTGCAGTGCAGTCCAATGCTCTGTAACAACAAAAGGAATTTGATATTTCCTCTTAAGATACACAGCAAACAGCATATTATTATGAAGAACATTAGCATGCACAAGATCCGGTTTCTGCATCCTTGAAAACCCCATTTTATAGGCTTTCATTCTTCTTAAAAAATTCTGTACAGGATTTTTCGAGTTTTTATAATAGATAATTAGCGTTCTAATCCCGTTGACCATCTTTTCATCAAAAACAAACTTTTCTTCCTGATGGAAATCTCCTATGGCATGCAGGATCTCAACCTCATGCAATAATGAAACTGCTTCTGCATGACGCTGTACAAAATTGCCGTTTGTAGGCTCCAGTTTGTTCGGAAACCATGAAGAAATAAAGAGTATTTTCAAGAGATTATTTTATGGAAGCCGCCCAGCTTTTCTCTAAAGGTAAAAGAAAATTACTCAAAAATTCAAGATAGGTGTTTTTAGAAAAATCAAAAACTTCAGTGTCTTTTGATAATTCTCCACTTCTCACTTTTGCTTTGAAATCAGCCAGTTTAAGAGTTTTTACTTCTCCGTTTTCTATGTAAGACGCTTTCATCCTGTCAAACAGACCAAGTTGATATTCTTCATCGATCTCACGCATTACTTTTCCTAATGCATCAATACTGCAGCCTGAAGCCATTTCTTTTTCTTCATCCACACAGATGATAATGAACTGGTTTTTCTCGATTTTAAAAGACGAGGAAAGGGGTTTACCGTGTGCTGCCCAGGTTGCTAAAAAATCAAATAACTTTTCTGTGATGGTTTTTGCTTCTTTTGTAGCGAAAGGTCTGGAAGCAGGATATATAATAACTCTATAATCGTTGGTTTCTACTATGTTGGATTCTTCGATTTTCATTGCAATAAAAATTTAGATAAAATTACGACTTTTTGGGGAGAATAGGAAAATGTAGTTTTTAAGAGACTAATATTTCTTATAAAAATAAAACTCAAGATCGCTCCTGAGTTTTAAACTATTTCTTTGTTGTAAATTCTTATAGATCTTCTGCTTCTGCAATCAGTTCTACGATATCCTTTACGGCAACTTCTGTATTTTTGTTAAAGTGCTTCACTCCGTCTGTCATCATCGTGTTACAGAACGGGCAGCCTGTTGCGATCACTTTAGGTTCAAAAGACAAAGCTTCCTCTGTTCTTTCGATATTGATGTCTTTATTTCCTTTTTCCGGCTCCTTGAACATCTGCGCTCCTCCTGCTCCGCAACAAAGACCATTGGTTTTGCAACGCTTCATTTCAACCAGTTCTGCATCCAGTTTTTCCAAAAGGATTCTTGGTGCTTCATATTCATTATTCGCTCTTCCTAAATAGCATGGATCGTGGAATGTGATCTTCTTTCCTTTGAAAGCCCCGCCTTCAATCTTAAGTCTTCCTTCTTCCATCAGGGTTTTGAGAAATTGCGTATGATGTACTACTTCATAATTTCCGCCTAAACTTGGGTATTCGTTTTTCAACGTATTGAAACAATGTGGACACGCCGTTACAATTTTTTTAACCTCGTATGCATTCAGAACTTCAATATTCGTTAATGCCATCATTTGGAAGATGAATTCATTTCCGGCACGTTTTGCAGGATCTCCCGTACAAGATTCTTCCTGACCCAGAACAGCAAATTCAACTCCTATTTTATTTAATATTTTACAAAATGCTTTGGTGATTTTTTTAGCACGGTCGTCAAAACTTCCCGCACAGCCAACCCAAAATAAAACTTCTGGTGATTTTCCTTCGGCAGCATATTCTGCCATTGTTTTTATAGCGAGTTCCATTTTTTAATTTCAGAATTTTAATTTTCGTTTGCCCAATTCAATCTGTCTGCCTGATTATATTGCCAAGGAGCCGCGTTGTTTTCCACGTTGGTCATCATCAGATTCAGTTCTTGCGGAGCTGCCGACTGTTCCATGACAAGGAACCTTCTCATTTCAAAAATAATCGAAAGCGGGTCTAATAACACAGGACAAGCCTCTGTACATGCATTACATGTTGTGCATGCCCAAAGTTCTTCTTTAGTAATATAATCGTTCAGTAATTTCTTACCATCATCTACAAATTTCCCGTTTTTATCGATATTTCTTCCAACTTCTTCCAGACGGTCTCTGGTTTTCATAAGAATTAATCTCGGAGAAAGCTTTTTCCCGGTGATATTCGCAGGACATACAGAAGTACATCTTCCACACTCCGTACATGAATAAACATTCAGCAACTGAACCTGATTCAGGTCAAATACATCTTCTGCCCCAAATTTTGAAGGGGCTTCAGCTTCTCCTTCTGCCGGTGCAGCATAAGGATCCGCATTTGGATCCATCATCAACTTGATCTCTTTCGTTACAGAATCCAAATTGTTGAATTTCCCTTTTTTCTCAAGATTAGCATACCAAGTACTTGGGAAAGCTAAAATAATATGTAAATGTTTTGAATAGTAAAGATAATTCATAAAGAACAGGATTCCTACAAAGTGGAACCACCAAGC
>JAFAAJ010000314.1 GCA_023426625.1 Bacteroidota bacterium | reverse complement strand
TTTAGGATAGCATCTCTTTCGATCTTAGCTTCACGAATGATTCTTTCGTTATCAGCTTTCAATACTTCCATTTCTTTTTTAGCTAATTTGGCTTGATTCAATGCATCAACGATAGAAGCTTCTCTTTCATTTACTGCATTCACAATCGGTTTCCATGCAAATTTTGCCAAAAGAAACAACAGGATAACAAAAGTAAGAGTCATCCAAAACAAAAGTCCAATTCCAGGTTCAATAATTCCCATATCTGTAAATTCTTTTTTTTAAACGTTATTTATGGATTGTTTTTTTTTAAATTCTTAGCAGCAGCCAACCGCTTTACTGCTAAGAATATTTCTTTGAGGATAAGTTACTTGATGAAAGCACCAAAGATGATCGCGATAAGACCAGCACCTTCGATAAGACCAGCAGCAATAAGCATAGCTCCTTGAATCTTACCAGCTTGCTCTGGTTGTCTAGCGATAGCATCCATTGCATGCCCACCGATTTTACCAATACCAAGACCTACTCCTAATACTGCTAAACCGATACCTACGTAAACTAATCCTACTCCAGTTGATAAATCCATAATAAATAAATTATATTAGTTAAAAATTATTTTAAATTTTGTTTTTCAATTTTAATTAGTGAGCATGCTCTTCGTGACCATGTTCGTGATCGTGATCCGCCACTGCGATACCGATAAATAATGCTGACAATACAGTAAAGATATATGCCTGTAATGCTGCAACCAATAATTCCAATACAGATACAAATAATGCTAACGGTACAGATGCAAATCCTAAGAATGGAGATTTGAAAATGAAGATTAATGAAATAATCGCCAGGATCATAATGTGTCCCGCTGTTACGTTAGCGAAAAGTCGCATCATCAATGCAAACGGCTTTGTGAAAATCCCGATGATTTCAATAGGAACCATAATAGGATACAATAAGATCGGAACCGGCGGCATAAAGATGTGTTTCCAATAATCTTTATTCGCACTGAATAATGTAATTAATAATGTAATGATAGCCAAAACCGCAGTGATTGCAATATTACCCGTAAGGTTAGCCCCTCCAGGGAAGAAAGGAATCAATCCAAATAAGTTATTGAACCAAATAAAGAAAAATGCAGTTAATAAATAAGGCATATATCTTTTATATTTCACAGAACCAATGTTTGGGATAGCCACTTCATCTCTGATGAATACTATTACCGGCTCCATTACTTTACCAATTCCTTTTGGAAGCTGAGACTTCTTATAATTTCTTGCCATCCCCATAAATACTACCATCATAAAAATAACAGACAAAAACATCGAAGCTGCATTTTTTGTGATTGAAAGATCAAAGAATACCTCGTTTGATTTTTGCTTTCCACTGATTATTGAAAATAAAGTCGCTTTCTCAACACCTTCAGTAGAAACAACCTGTCCGTGCTCTAAAGTATACCCGTCATGTTCATGTCCGTGAGCAATTTTACTTGAAAGAAAAGTATGCCATCCATTCTGATCCTTAATAATCACAGGTAATGGAAGGGAAACATGATGTTCTTCACCTTTATCATCTTTTGTAGTCCATAAATGCCATTCATTAGAATCACCAATGTGTTCCATGATCATTTTTGTAGCATCAAAGCCCTTTTCCGCTTCTTTATGCTCTACTTTTTCAGCTGACTTTTCGCCTTCAGATTCATGCTGTGCATTCATAAAACCACTCATGAATACAAATAAAAACGCGAAAAATAATGAAGAAATCTTTCTGTTCATATCTCTTTTTTAATCGTGTGCAAATATACCGATTTTATTAAACTATACCAATATTAAAAATTGATTTTTATCATCAAAAAAATCAAGATTTATTAATGCGTTTTATTACAGGTAAATATATAAAGAATGAGGCTACAATAAAGCAAATAACTATAAAAAGAAAATTCTCCCTCGTCTTATCAATAATTATTAAAGAAATAATCAACCATAATATATCTTTGAAAATATTTATGACAAGAAATTTCATTGCAGCATCAGATTTACCATACAGATACTTTTTGAATATCATAAATACAGCTGTATTTAAAAACACCACCAACATTATAATAATGAAACAGTCCCAATAATTCATTTTGCAAAAATAGAATTATAATTCTGAAACAAAAATCTCCTCTCGTTAACAGATATATATTATTAAAATTCCTTATTTTTGCAAACTATAATTTATAAATATGTTTAATAGTTTACAGGATAAATTAGACAAAGCGCTTCATAATATTTCCGGGCGTGGAAAAATTACAGAGATCAATGTTGCGGAAACCGTAAAAGAAATTCGTAGAGCATTGGTGGATGCCGATGTTAACTATAAAGTAGCCAAAGATCTTACCAAGAGAGTTCAGGATAAGGCATTAGGAGAAAACGTTCTTACATCGCTTACACCTGGACAGTTGATGACAAAAATTGTTCATGACGAATTGGTTACTCTTATGGGAGGTTCTCAGGAAGGAATCAACCTTTCCGGAAAGCCGTCCGTTATCCTTATTGCAGGTCTTCAGGGTTCCGGTAAAACAACTTTCTCAGGAAAACTTGCTAATTACTTAAAAACTAAAAGAAATAAAAAACCTCTTTTGGTAGCTTGTGACGTATATCGTCCTGCTGCTATCGACCAGCTAAAAGTTTTAGGTGGACAGATCGAGGTTCCTGTTTATACTGAAGAAGGTTCTACCAATCCTTCTACCATTGCTGAAAATGCCATTAATTTTGCAAAACAGAACAACCATGATGTGGTAATTGTAGATACCGCAGGTCGTTTGGCAATTGATGAGCAGATGATGAACGAGATCAAATCGGTTCATTATTTTATCAAACCTCAGGAAACCTTGTTCGTAGTAGACTCTATGACAGGTCAGGATGCTGTAAATACGGCAAAAGCTTTCAATGATGCGTTGAATTTTGACGGAGTTGTTCTTACAAAATTAGACGGGGATACAAGAGGGGGTGCTGCATTAACGATCCGTTCTGTAGTTGAAAAACCGATCAAATTCATCTCTACCGGTGAGAAAATGGAAGCTTTGGATCTTTTCTATCCTGAAAGGATGGCAGACAGAATCTTAGGAATGGGGGACGTGGTTTCCTTGGTAGAAAGGGCTCAGGAACAGTTTGACGAAGAGGAAGCAAAAAAACTTCATAAGAAAATCGCTAAGAATGAATTCGGATTCGATGATTTCTTAAAGCAGATCAACCAGATCAAGAAGATGGGTAACATGAAGGATCTTATGGGAATGATTCCGGGAGTTGGAAAAGCTATTAAAGATGTGGAGATCAGTGATGATGCCTTCAAACATATCGAAGCGATCATTTATTCCATGACTCCGGAAGAAAGAAGAAAACCTTCTATCATCAATACTCAGAGAAAACAGAGAATTGCCAAAGGAGCAGGAAGAAAAATTGAAGATGTAAACCAATTGATGAAGCAATTCGATCAGATGGGAAAAATGATGAAGATGATGCAGGGACCACAAGGAAAACAACTGATGCAGATGATGAGCAAAATGCCGAATATGCCTGGAATGGGCGGAATGTTTGGAAAATAAACCATCGAGCGTATAAAATAAAAATCCGATTCTTTCGAATCGGATTTTTATTTTAATCTCAAAGCAAGATTATTTATCTGATTTCTGAGCTTTACCTTTCAAGAAATAAGAGAAACCAACGTTAACTCCGAAAGTTTTAACATTAGTTTTCACTTCAGTATCCATGAAAGTTTCTTTGTTTGAGAACTGGTCGTAAGAAACACCTAAGTTAAGACCTAAAGACTGAGTTGCCATATAAGTTACTCCCCCTTTCACTTTCCATGCTAAACCATCTGTAGTAGTTTCGTCAGAACCTGAAATACCTTCTAAATCGAAAGATCCTTTGTTCTTAACTGATGCATACCCGATTCCAGCACCCAAGAAAGGAACGAATTTGCTGTCGTTTGCAAAATAGTAAGTTGCAGTCGGCATTACAGAGAAGCTTGTTGTTGTAGCTTTAACTCCTTCATATTTTGTAGTAGCACTTACAAGACCTAAATCAATACCTACAGCTAATTTATCCATTACGAAATATCCTGCTG
>JAFAAJ010000184.1 GCA_023426625.1 Bacteroidota bacterium | reverse complement strand
CTTCAAGACCTAAAAAGTCAGCGATCTTTTTCTCCAGTTGTTTATGAATATCCTGAGTTCCACAGATAAAACGAACAGAAGACATCCCGTAACCGTGAGATTCGATCATATCCTGAGAAGCTTTCATTACTTCAGGATGATTGGATAATCCCAGATAGTTGTTTGCACAGAAGTTCAACAGTTTTTTTCCGTTGGCTTCAATTTCCGCACTTTGCTGAGAAGTGATAATTCTTTCTCTTTTGTAAAGCCCGTCGTTCTCGATATTTTGTAGTTCGTTCTGTAAGTGTTCAAGATACTTTTTAGAGATCATATGTAATCAATTTTTAGATGCGCTAATTTAATAAAAAAAGCCGTTTCAATTTGATGAAACGACTTTAATATTCATTGATTCGTAAAGAATCATATCTCAATCAGCGGATGGTTCTTACTTTTTGATAAATTTCTTGGTAAGTTCTGTCTTATCCGTTTTTATTTTTATTAAGTAATTTCCTGTTGTAAGATCTGAAACATTTATTGTTTTATCAGGATTTGAAACTGTTCTTACAAGGCTTCCTTTCGCATCAAAAATAGAAACTGAAAGTAATTTATCCTCAGTAGAAATATTTAAACGGTCAACAGCAGGGTTTGGAGAAACCGTGATATTCTCTTTAGTAGTAACCTCTTTAGTAGCCATTGTTCCTAAATTGGTAATTGTGACATTATCTACCACAAAACCTGTCCCGTAATCATCATATACAAAATCAATGATCCGAGCATTTTTATATGTTCCTAAGTTCCCAGAATAAATCTGTGTCCCGTCTACAAAATACTGCAGGGTGTTGGTAGTTTTTTTAATGGCAATTTTTATATTATACCATTGGTTAGGGTTAAGAGTGGGACCTGTAACAAAGCCAGATCCTGTTCTGTAGGACAAATCTCCTGAGAAATAGTCTATTCTTAATGCAGCAGTATAATAATAGTCTGTGTCGTTATACACAGCAATTTCATAGTCTGAACCATCCAGGTCTTCAAATTTGTAATCAAAAGAGATTTCAACGTCATCCCCTGTTACAAAACTTGAGATATTTTTTTCAATACCGCAACTAGACATATTATCACCCTCACTAAGCATCGTGAAGGAATTCACTCCATGTGTGGCATTAGAGTTCATTACTTTTGGATTACCTACCGGAACTCCTCCCCAAGTTGTCCATCCTTGCTGTCCATTTAAGTTACCTACCGTATAACCTTCTGATGTTTCAAAAGAAATTTTCGATGTCTGAGCACTTATTGAAAGCACACCAATAGACATAAAAGTTATTAACGAAAATAAAATCTTCTTCATATTTATTCTTTTAAATTATTATTTAATAAGCAATTATAAGAAGAATCCGATAAAAAAATTGCTTTTGTGGTATCTAAACCTAAATATTTACAGTATATTTTACCTAATAATTGAAAATTTACGTTAAATTATTCACCTTCAAGATCTACTTCTTAATAAATTTCACGTTCTTGTTATTAATCTGCAACAGATATGTTCCCGGAAGCAATTCAGAAATATCAATTGGTTTTCCCGGAATATAAACAGAACTTCTCAACAATCTACCATCAACAGAATAGACACTGAAATCAGTTTGCTTTTTAATTCCCATAATATTCAGTGCGTTATCCGCAGGATTGGGGTATAATGAGAACTCGTCAGTACGACTTTCAGAAGTACTCAACGTGGTATCCTGTGTAACCGTTGAATTTTTCTCCAGGATCTGATGCTCATAATTGAATTGAATACTTGCCACAGGAAACGAAACAGACTCCACAAAATACTGATCGTTCGAAGTATTGTTTAAAACCAGATAAGCTGTTTCTCCTCCTGTTCCATTGACTTTGATTGGTAAGGGCATTTCAAAGAAACTTACAGATGGATGACTTTGAGTCTGGCTCACTTTGAAAGTTACGTTTTGATTGGGAGCCTGTGTCCATCGGATATCATAGCTTGGATATCCCTGTCCATATACCCAATCATTGAAGAACCCGGTAAAATCTTTTCCCGTAGACAGAAGAAGAGAAGCATTCAGGTCTGCAGTTCTTGCATAGTTATACGCTAAATTTGGCCGTGCATGATAATCTTTAATAGCCTGATAAAATACCGTTTCTCCTAAAATCCATTTAATCATTCTTACAATGTACCCTCCTTTTGCATAAGAAAGTCTTCCACTGAAAATCGCTCCGGTATTTCCCAAATCCGCATCTGCAACGTAAGTACTTCCTCCCGGCTGACTGGTAATATAATCTTTTTGCGCCGCCAGATAATTCATAAAATCTGCATTGCTCATCAACAGTTTTTCATTGGCAAGATGCTCCCCGAATGTCGCAAAACCTTCATTCAGCCAGATATCATTCCAAGCACCGCAGGTGACTTTATCTCCAAACCACTGATGCGCAAGTTCATGAGCAATTACATATCTTCCCCATCCACTCATGGAAGACATGGTTTGATGCTCCATACAAACCCCGTTATAATGAAATTCCATATGCCCGTATTTTTCATTCCTGAAAGGATAGGGCCCGAAATGCGTTTCAAAAGTGTTCATGATCTGTTTCGTCCAGTCGATATTGCTCATTACCGTAGCATCACTGATGGTAGTCGGGTAAACATAGTTCACAAAAGGGAAAGGCGGATTTCCGATGGTATCATTCAGTTTAACAAAATTAGTAATGGCAAGTGCTACCAGATAAGCCGTCGTGGGATAAACAGTTCGCCAGAAAGTCAGTTTCTGACCACCGGGAAGCATGGTTTCGGACATTAATTTTCCATTGGCAGCCACATTATATTGAGAAGGAGTAATGATTTTAAAATCAAACCTGTCGATCTTATCATTTAAACTCTGCTTGGTAGGAAACCAATCCTGTGCTCCATAAGGTTCATTTAAGGTGGAAAGAATAGGCGTTCCGTTTTGAGAGCCTGTAGAGAATGCATTATTATTGGTTGCAGGAGCCCCTGAATAATGTATCGTTAAAGAATCAAGTGTATTCGCAGGAATTGAGGCCGGAAAGTCTATTTTCACCTCTTTTGTGGGAAGCTGCTGAAAATTAAGATCTGTACCGTGGTATTTTACCTGGGAAACCGTTAACGTTGTTGCTAAATCAAAATAAATGCTGCTCATATTCTGATTAGGCTTAAAATGTGAGGTCACAGAACCGGAAATATTATAGACGGCCGGATCCAGAGTGACATCCATTCTCTGATACTGGAGATCGTAGTTTAAGGTATTGGGATTAATATTGTAAGTGACCATCTTTTTTTCAAAAGATTTCATCTCCTTTGCTATCAATCCTTTCATTTCAATATTTTCATATTGTGCACACAATGGATGAAACACAAAACTCATCAGAAGCAAAAGATAAAGCTTTCTCATATTCAGACTTTTATATGATCAAAGATAAAAAAAACCTTCTAATCACAGATTAAAAGGTTTTTACAATAATTAAATAATATTTTTACAGATCTAGAGCAGGTTCAAGAATTTTTTCCATTTTCTTTTTCACCATATCTACAGATCCTGAATAATTGTTCACTAATAAAGAAAACACAAGTGTTTTTCCTGTATTGGTCTTCATATATCCTGCTAAAGTTTTTACTTTATTCAGTGTACCTGTTTTAGCAAAAATCTGTCCGTTCCCGGTTTCTATGAACATTCTTTTCAAAGTTCCGGACTGTCCGCCAATAGGCAATGAAGCTAAATACGTTTTATAATATTTCTCATCCATTAAGGAAGTAAGGTATTTCACCTGAGAAATAGGGGTTACTTTATTGCTTCTTGAAAGACCACTACCGTCCATATAATTCAATCCTTCCAGATCAAAAGAAATATCCTTTAAGTGGCTCGTCACAACATTTCTTCCCGATTCCGAAGTCTGATCTCCCAGTTTCTGGAAGCCTACTGTCTTCAAAAGAGCTTCCGCCAATGAATTATCACTGCGCTGGTTGGTATAATATACAATATCTCCTAAAGTTGGGGACTGATAATTAGCAACCAGTTTTCTGCTTTCAGGATTACCGTCCGTCATTTTAGGAATCACTTTTCCGGTAACCGCTACTCCGCTTTTCACTAAAGTTGCTCTGAAACTGTTTGCCAGATAAGCCGGAGCATCTGGTAGTTTTGTCGTTAAAACTCCGTCACCTTCATACTTATCAGCATAAACCATTTGATTCATATAGGGTGAAACATAGAAATACTTTTTCTCTATAGAAAAATTGTTTCCTTTTTTTACGATCAGTTTTTCATTCGAAGGACTGATCTCGCGTGTAGTTCCAACCGGTAAATAATAATTATTGTTTTCCAGCCAAACAACATTTTCCGGAAGCCTTGAAATCTGACCTTTGAAAAGCGCTGTCTGAATGATAATATCACCATTTACTTTTTTGATTCCTTCACGTGAAATCCCACTTACAAAATCTGAAACAATGTCTCTATAAGATGAAGCTCCGGCTTTATTTGTCCCTAAAGACGGATCACCACTTCCTACAATATAAAGATTACCGTTCAGAACTCCATTTTCATCAATACTTCCTGAGTATTCCAGCTGCGTCATCCAACGGTAATTTTCACCCAACAGGCTCAAAGCCGTTTCTGTGGTCAACAATTTCGTGGTAGAAGCAGGAACTAAGGGAGTATTTTCATTATACGAAGAGATTACTTTCTTCGTTTTTGGATCGTACACTACGAATCCCCAATTTGCGTTTTTCAGCACAGGATCCGCCATCATCGTGTTTACATTGATATCTACAAGCTCTTTCGCCGACAATATTGTCTTCTCCACGACCGAAGTCACGGGAGAAGGTAAGTTTAAAGTACTTTTTTGATTATCGTAAGCCGGAGAGTACAGCACTGTAGATACGGTAGTTTGGGCAAGGAAAAATCCTGAGGCCAACACCGTTAAACCTGAAATATACTTTCTGAAATTTACCATCTATCTTCTTTTTGTTCCATGTTCAGGATCGTAATTATAACCTTATAAAAGTCATAAAAACAGTGCCCCAAACATTTAATCAACGATCAAAAGTAGAAATTATTGTTAGAAATCAGGACATTACAAGCTTATAAAAGACTGTAAAATATGTTAAAAATTGTTAAAAATCCACAAAAACGCTTTTTTTGACGCTCAGATAAGCAGTGATTTCGTCAAATTCATTCAGACTTATCAAAACCATATTTTTGAACTTTTCATAGTTTTTTCCTCTCGGAAGTTTCAGCAGAATCTGGAACTGATATAAATTATTCAGTTTGGCAATCTGTGCTCTTTCAGGACCTAAAACACAATCTTCCGGCAAATATTTACGTAAAATAGAACCTAAAAACTGTGAAGCCCGATCTACCTTATCTTCTCTCCTATGCTTAAGCTCAATCATGATCAGTTTTGTGAAGGGCGGATAATGGAATTTCTGGCGTTCTTTCAGGAAATATTCATAAATCTTTGCGACTTCATTCATTTTGATCAGCTGAAAAACAGAATGATCCGGATTATAGGTCTGTATCAGGACTTTTCCATTTCCCGAAATTCTTCCGGCTCTTCCCGAAACCTGGGTAATCAGCTGATAAGCTCTTTCTTCCGCCCTGAAATCCTGAACATACAACAAAGAATCTGCTTTGGGAATGGCAACCAGTTCAATATGATCAAAATCCAGTCCTTTGGAAATCATCTGAGTTCCCACGATAATATCTGTTTCCCTGTTCTCGATTTTTTCGTACAGTTTTTCGTAGGCAAATTTCTTCCGCATAGAATCTACATCCATTCTGTCCACTTCCTGACCCGGAAATAGTTTAGAAACTTCTTCATGGATCTGCTCCACTCCCACTCCTCTTTCATTCAGGTTTTCGGAATGGCATTTCGGGCAGGTTCGGGGTTTTGAAGCTCTTTGTCCGCAATAATGACACTTCATTTCATTGGCAGACTTGTGATAGGTCATCACTACGTCACAATTTGAGCAGTAATTTACATAGCCACAGGTTTCACATTCCACAACATTGGCATAACCACGTCTATTGTGAAGGATCATGGTTTGTTTTTTCTCTTCCAGGTTTTTCTTGATCTCATCAATCAGCCTCAGAGAAAAATTTCCGGAAACTTTCTTAGACTCCTGAGCTTCTTTGAAATTGATCAGTTCATATTCAGGTAATTTAACGTTCCCGAATCTTTCATTAAGGAAAACGTATTTTAATTTTTCTTTTTTGGCTAAATAATAGCTTTCTACGGAAGGAGTTGCAGATCCCAATATGACTTTTGCTCCATAAAAATTTGCAAACACCAAAGCAGCATCTTTAGCGTTGAAATAAGGCGAAACTTCGCGTGGTTTGTAGGCAGAATCATGTTCTTCATCCACAATGATGAGTCCCAGATTCTGAAAAGGCAGAAACAAGGCATTCCGTGTCCCGATAAGAACCTGAATATCATTATTTTTGATTCTTCTCCAGACTTCCACCCGTTCGAAATCCGTAAGTTTTTGATGATAGAAACCTAATTTCTTTCCGTATTTTTTTTCGAGTCGCTGGGTAATTTGTTTGGTGAGAGAAATTTCGGGCAGCAAAAACAGCACATTTTTCCCTTCACTGATGCATTCTTCTATTTTCTCCAGATAAATATGCGTTTTTCCGGAAGAAGTGACTCCATGAAGCAATACATTCTTATTATCTGTAAAAGCTTTATCGATTTCCGTTTTTGCCTGCTTTTGCTGATCAGAAAGCTCTTCGATTTCTTCGATTTCACCTTCATAGCTTTCAAGCCTGTCTCTCTGAAGGTAATATTCCTCGACCAGATTTTTATCTGCTAAAGCTTTAAAATGAGAGTTTCCAAAGTATCCGTCTTCAAATAATTCAGACTTTTTGATAAAACCTGATGGATTTTCGGTCTGTTTTTCTAAAATATAAAGAAAGAGATCTTTCTGCTTCTGCGCTCTTTTTAATGATAAAAGTATTTCCGTAAGATTTTGCCTTTGTAAAACCTCATCATTTATTCTTACATAAGCAACTTCCTTCGCTTTGTATTTTTCAGCTATTTTTTCATCAATTTCAATGTATTGCAGGTCAATAAGTGAATTGATGGTCTTGATAATATCTTTTTTGGGGATGAAAGCTTCAATATCGGTAAGGTTGATCAACTGTCTTACTTCTAAAGCCTGAATGAGGTACATTTCGTTCACATCCAGGTTTTCAAAATCCACTGTAACATTAGGCTTTAATTTTAAATAGGTTTCACTTTCCAGTTTTAAGGAAGAAGGGAACGCAAAACGATAAATTTCACCCAATGCGCACAGGTAATAGTGCGAAAGCCAGTTCCAAAAGCGGATCTGCTCTTCTGGAAGGATCGGAAATTCATCCAAAATACTGATGACCTCTTTTGGGACAAAACTTTCCGGCTCCAGATCATGAACTTCAAAAACAATTCCTGTATAGATCTTTTTTCCCCGAAACGGTACCAAGACTCTCATTCCGGGTTGAATTACAGACGTTAATTCCTCCGGAACTTTGTATGTAAAAGAACCTTTTAAGTTTAATGGTAAAACAATCTGGACGTATCGCAAGGAAAATTATTAAAGTGTAAAATTAGATTTTTATTCAGAGAAGTGCAATATCAATTTTAGTGGATTTGGGTTTGTTTGTCTGAATAAAGACATAAACTTTTATAATCTTTACGTTAAAATTTATCTAAAAGGAATAAATATACTATGAAATTCTTCGCTGCACTCAGAACTGACAGAAGTGAAGGTTTCAATTTGAGTTTAAAATATGACATCAAGGATTTGAAACCAAATTGCTGAAGTCACAAAGCCAACAATAATACTGCAACCTATAATCAAGTTGGTGAGCTTAGTATTCAACCGAAATTGTTCTGCAATAATACTGGATGTGACCACTGTAGGCATTGCGGCTTCAAAAATGGTGATTTTAGCGATATTTCCTTTTATTCCGAACAATAAAGCAGCACCAAGAACAATAGCCGGAGCAAGGATCAATTTATAAAACATAGAAGCTGACATTTGCGGGATCAGTTTTTTCCAACCATTAAATTTCAGCTGCAATCCAACAGAGAATAATGCCAATGGACTCACAGTTGCAGCCAGCTTGTCAAAGAACGGTTCTGCTACAGTGAAATCGATGAACGGAGACAATACCAATGCTGCAATACAACCCAAAAGCGGAGGAAATGTGATCAGTCTTTTCAGGATGAATGCTGCACTTACTTTTCCGGACTTGCTTCCGCCTTTTACGGCTGCAATAATTCCTAATGTTGAAAGGGCAAGAAACATGGTCTGATCACAAATAATAGCAATACTCAGTAAACTTTCTCCATAAAATGCACTGATCAGTGGAAAACCTATAAAGGAGGTATTGCTGTATCCGCTTGTAAGTTCGAGTGTACTTCTTGACCGTCTTGAATAGCCTTTGCTTTTGCTGTAGAACATCATAAAAAAGAAACAGCAAACCGCCACCAAAAACGTTGCTGCAATTGGAAAAATCATTTCCATGCTCCAATGAACTTTTGGAAGATATTTGAAGGAAACCGCAGGTAATGCAAGGTAAAGAATCCAGGTATTGATGCCTTTGTGAGCGTCCGGATGAATGGATTTTGTTGCTTTGAATATCATTCCCGCCAGAATACAAACCGCAATCAGAACAAAATTAACCATAGCTTTTCAAGAATATTCTGCAAAGTTACGTCTGAATTCTGAGTTAATCTCTTTTTTTTAAAGAACATTATTTGAAAGTTAATTCTGAATAACATCCCACAAACTCAACACGTCTATTTTTTCCAGGGGTTTTGAAAGCCTGATTTTTTTTGAAGTTTTCGGAAGAAGATCGAAAAAATTATCGCTGAAATGACTGTCGCCAATCAGATAAACATCTTTCACCAAAACATCTGTGGAAACCTCGATTTCTGTGGAAGATATTCTTTTGATCTGAATGTTGGGTTTTGTAAGTTTAAGATCTTTAGGTTTCACAAAGTAAAAGAGTTTTTCCTGTTTCACAGAATCATTATTAAAATAGATTTTAAGGAATGCTTTGGATAGATCAAATTGAGCAAAATCAGATTTTCTGATCTCGAAATGTTTTTCACTGGTATTGGCTTTTAAATAATCCGCAGCTTCGATGCTCCAGAGTTTTTTACCATTAAAATCCATCAGTTCCGCTCCTGATCCTATTGCCGAAACCGTTTGCAAATCGCTTACAAAGTAGACATCGTATGTATTATCTGTCTCCGCAACCGAAATGAGCGTAGGTTCAAAACATCTTTTTATTTCATAATGCAATGCTTTCCAGTTCCCCAAATAATCCAGAGAAGACCATGAAACTACCGGCCAACAATCATTCAGCTGCCAATATAAGGTTCCCATGTTATAAGGCATTGCGCGGCGGTGAGCTTCAATGGCTATTTTCATTCCGCGTGCCTGAAGCAACTGCGAGACATAATTATATCGTATAAAATCTAAAGGAATGCTATAATCCCGTTTCATGTATTCATCCATGATCTGCCATCCTCTCGGGTGCTTTTCATGTGCTTTAATGACTGGATTATGTATATTAAAATCCGGATTTCCCGAAAACATGGTTTTGGTAGTTTCTAAAGTGGGCATTCCCTGAAAACCGTATTCGGACATAAAACGTCCCACTTTTTCGTTGTAGATCTCAAACGGTTGCTCTCCCCACCAAACTCCCCAATAATGGGAATCTCCTTCGGTCAAACTTTCTTTATGACCCCATCCGATGGAAGGTGAACTCGGCCAATAGATATTTTTATCCGCAGTCAGATTTTCCTGCAGCGTTTTAGGAATTAATTCATGGAAAACCTTCCTGTAATCTTTCCAAACCTGTAATGAGTCCTCTTTTGAATAGTTGAATTGTTTTTGATAGCCCCAGTTGACGATAGCTTCATCCACTTCATTATTTCCGCACCATAATGCAATGGATGGATGATTCTGCAAACGATTGATCTGATCTTTGACTTCTTCTTTCACATTATGTAAAAAGGCTTCATCTGAAGGGTAAAAACTCCCGGCAAACATAAAGTCCTGCCACACCAAAATGCCATTTTCGTCACAGGCTTTGTAAAATTCATCATCTTCGTAAATTCCTCCACCCCAGATGCGGATCATATTCATGTTGGCATCTTTTGCCTGCTTGATGAGGTATTGGTATTTTTCTTTAGTGATTCTCGGAGAAAAACTATCCGCAGGAATCCAGTTTGTACCTTTTATGTACAATGGCTGTCCGTTGACTTTAAAATAGAAGGATTTGCCTTTTGAATCCTTTTCCTGAACTAATTCCACGATTCTCAAACCAATCCGAAGATCTTTTTCTGAAAGTATTTCTTTATTTTTTCTCAGGAGAAATTTTAAGTCATATAAATTCGGGGTTCCCGATCCGTTGGGTTGCCAAAGTTTCGGATTATCAATAATAAAAGGAATTTGAAGGCTGTTCTTTCCTTTTTTCAACTGAATAATAAAAGGTTTATCGTTAATTATAAAGGTATATTTTCCTTCTTTTTCGGAAATTATCTGTGAGTGAATATTAAGGTCTGCTTTTTCTTTTGTCAGCTTTTTTTGTTCAACTTTTACATTTTCAATGATGGCGTTGTTCCAGAAATTAAGTTTAACATTTTTCCAGATTCCTGCCGTTAACAATCTTGGTCCCCAATCCCACCCAAACTGATATTGTGCTTTTCTCACAAAACTTCTAGGAGATTCCGGCATTGTAAAAGGAACTTTCTCGGCTAGCTTTTTACCTTCATTTATGGCAGACTTAAATTTAACCTGCAATAGATTTTCTCCGGATATAAGATGTTGTTTCACGGGAATTTTCCAAATTCTGAACATATTATCCGTTTTCTGTAAAAGTTTCCCGTTGAGATAAACCTCAGAAAATGTATCCAATCCGTTAAAGACCAAATCTATATTTTGATTTTTCAATTCTGCCGGTGAAATTATAAAGCGGGTTTGATAATCCCAATCCTCATTCTCTATCCATTGTACTTTTTTTTCATTTTCACCTTTAAAAGGATCCGGAATTATTTTGTTATTCATCAAATCAAGATGAACCGTTCCCGGTACTGAAGCAGGCAACCAAGTGTTATCTTTAATATTTTTGAATTGCCATTTTTCAACAGATAAATCTCTGTCTGCGAATTGGGCAAAGATAAAATTCTGAATGAACAGGAAAGTAAAAAGGATAATTTTATTCATTGGACAATTTGTTTACAATTCTGTGAATACCTTTTTTGATGAGGGGACTATTAAAATTAATAAGAAGAACGCATAACCACAAAGCTTAATAAGTGGCTTCGCCGCTATCCTTTACTCTCTTAAAATATATGACTGGAAATTTATCTTTGTGTTAATTTATTTATTTTTCAAAGCAACTATTTCCTGAGGATTAGCAAAAGCTCCTCCATCTGTAATTGCAGAAGAATGAAAATAAGTTGCTTTAGTAAAATCTCTTATCTCCTGAATATTGGTTGAACGAAGTCCTCCTCCCACTAAAATTTCTATTCTTCCATTGGAAAGTTCAACAAGTTTTTTAAGATTCTCTTTCCCTTCTGAAACATTAGGCATTTGTCCTGACGTAAGAATAGTCTTAAAACCACATTCAATTACTCTTTCAAGCGAGTTTTCCAGATCTTTTGCTCTGTCAAAAGCACGGTGAAATGTACACGGAAGAGGATGAGCCAATGCTACTAAAGTTTCGTTCTGCGATATATTGACTTCATCATTTTCATGCAAAATGCCAAAAACAAATCCATCCACATTTAAGGATTTCAAATGGATAAGTTCCTTCTTCATTTGATCAAACTCTGCATCGGAATAGGTGAAATTTCCACCACGAGGACGAATCATCACGAAAATAGGAATATTTATCCTTTCACGGAGCAGTTTTACGGTTTCAAAGTCCGGTGTCGTTCCACCTTCACTCAGTCCTGCACAAAATTCTATTCTGTCGGCTCCGTTTTCATAAGCGATCATCGCTGATTTCGGATTAAAACATGCTATTTCTATTTTTGACATAGGTGTAGGGTTTAGGGGTTAGGGTTAGGGTTAGGGTTAGGGAAATTAATTTCTAATCTCTAATTTCAAATTACTAATTACTAATTTCATAACTACTTCAAAACAAAATCAGGTTTTTCCAATCGGTTCCCTTTCTGATCGTACACCGCAAAATTGAATCCATCCTGAATACAGTAAGAACCATACTCCCCTTTTTTATTCAAAGCAATAAAACCTACCTGAATATCTTTCAAATTTTTAATTCTTCGTTGCGTAATTTTCACGATCCTTTCTACTGCTTCTTTACATGCCTGTTGTGGAGTCCTTCCCTGTCTCATAAGTTCCACAACAAGGTGTGTCCCTACAGTACGGATCACTTCTTCGCCGTGTCCTGTAGCTGTAGCCGCACCTACTTCATTATCAACAAACAAACCCGCTCCGATAATAGGGGAATCTCCCACTCTTCCATGCATTTTGAAAGCCATTCCGCTGGTTGTACAGGCTCCGGAAAGATTTCCGTGCATATCCAATGCGATCATTCCGATCGTATCGTGATTTTCAATATTGACAATAGGTTGATATTTACTGTCTTTCAGCCAATCTTTCCATTCTTTTTCTGATTCCGGAGTTAAAAGATTTTCTTTTTTAAAGCCTTGTGATGTGGCAAACTGAAATGCTCCTTCTCCAACCAACATAACATGAGGTGTTTTTTCCATTACAGCTCTCGCTACAGAAATCGGATTTTTAATGTTTTCTAAACAGGCAACCGAACCGATGTTATAATTTTCGTCCATGATACAGGCATCCAGCGTTACTCTTCCGTCTCTATCGGGACGACCGC
>JAFAAJ010000172.1 GCA_023426625.1 Bacteroidota bacterium | reverse complement strand
CTCATCCCCGTTAGAAGATACAGACATGAGCTTAAACCGATCAGTGGAATCAATGAAAGGTTTTTTACAAAAGCGATGATGCAAAGGACAAGATTGATCAATATAAAGAAGAAAATAGAAGCTCTGAATTCCCCTTCGTTAGGATCATCCCATTGCATTAAATTTTCGAAAAATTCGGGTTGCATGAAGTAAAAACCAACCAATCCACTAATGAAAATCACGGGGAAAATGATCTTTCCATTGATGTACGGAAGATGAAATCTGCCTTTTATCTTTTCTTTTACCGGCAATACTAAAACTCCGGCGCACACAAGTACAAATGCGAAAATAGTTCCGATACTTGTAAAGTCCAGAATGAAGGATTTATCGGTAAATAAGATCGGAAGTCCTACTACAACACCGGTAATGATGGTTGCAAAAGAAGGTGTTTTGTATTTAGGATGTACTTCCTGGAATTTCTTAGGCATTAAACCGTCACGGCTCATTGCGTACCAGATTCTTGGCTGTCCCATCTGGAATACCAGTAATACGGTAGTAATGGCAACAATAGCAACAAAGGAAACGATAAGTTCCATCCAGGCTAGATTGGCATTGGATTTTTCAAATATAAAGGAAAGCGGATCTCCCACTCCGTCAAACTTTCTGTAATCCACCATTCCTGTTAAAACCAGGGTTAAAGCGATATAAATAACGGTACAAAGGACAAGGGAAATAATCATCCCTTTAGGTAAAGTTTTTTGAGGGTTCTTGGTTTCTTCCGAAAGGGCACTTAATGCATCAAAACCAATATAAGCAAAGAAAACCCCTGAAACAGCACTCATAACTCCGGCAAAACCGTTAGGCATGAAAGAAGAAACTCCGGTTTCAGGATTGACAGGTGTCCAGTTCTCATTATTGATATAAGCGAAACCTACTAAAATGATAAGAACAATAACTGCAAGTTTTAGAATCACCAAAGTATTATTAAAGTTCTTACTTTCCTTTACTCCAACATAGCAAAGCCATGTAATCAATCCGTTGATTACCAAAGCAGGGATGTCTACAATGAATTTTAAGCCTCCCAATAAAGGAGCTGTGTTCCATGCGTTGAGTAATTCTTTGTTTACCGAACCGTTCTCAAATGCTTTTTTAGCTTCAGTATAGCTGCAGGTTAAATAGTCAGGAATATGCATTCCCATTCGCTCTAAAAAGCTGGTGAAATAATCGGACCATGAAAAGGCAACGTAAATGTTTCCAAAGGAATACTCCATGATTAAAGCCCAACCGATGACCCATGCAATGAGCTCACCGAAACTGGCATAAGCATACGTATAGGCAGAACCGGCTTTGGGAATTCTACTTGCAAATTCTGCATAGCACAATGCTGTGAATCCACAGGCAAAACCACAGATCAAATATAGTAAGATAACTCCGGGACCCCCTCTGAAAACAGCCTCTCCCAAACTGCTGAAACTTCCTGCTCCAATGATGGCTGCAATACCAAAAAAAACGATGTCCCAAACACCTAAAACTCTTGAAAGATGAGTAGATGTATCTGTTTCTGAATAGATTTTCCTTCTAAAAAGTTGATTCATTCAATGTCTATATTTGAGTTGAAAAAAACAAATGTAATGATAATTACAAAAGTATGTTAAAAAATAGCTAAATTTTCTATATTTTTCCATAAACTCCCGGACTAAACTTGTTTAAGCAATAAGTTTTCAATACTTTCGTTGATAATAATAGACTAATTTTTTTATTCAAAAGAATGAAATCAAAAAAAATACTACTGGCGGCTGCTGTATTTTATTTCGGAATTTCCGAAGCACAGCAGTCTCAATACTTTTCCCAAAAAGAAAATTACAGATTCGGCTTAGCTGAAAATCTTTACCAAACCAAAACATACAACGCTTCTCAATACGAATACGCAAGACAATACTTTTACAATCAGCATTTGTCGAGATCGAAAAAAGAAGCTGCGCAGTTTTTTGATAACGTGATCGGTGTGATCCTTCAGAAAAATCATGCGGAGGAAGGATTGTCCGCTTTCATGAAAGAATATCCTAATTCTGCTTATTTTGCTCAGGCCAATATGCCTTTGGCGGATTATTATCTGGCAAAAAAAGATTTTGAAAAGGCACTGGAAACTTTGAAAAAAGTTAATCAGTATCAGCTTTCAAGAGAAGAGAACACGCAATATATTCTAAAACTGGGATATGCCAAATTCATGATGGGAGATTCCAAAGGAGCAACAGATGCTTTGGAGGAAGCTTACGAAAATGGAGATGAATCTCAAAGAGGAGATATTGCCTACATGTTGGGACATTTGTATTATTCGAACAGACAGAATGATAAGGCTTTCCGGTATTTTGATTCTATAAAGGATCAGGAGAAATATTCCAAACTGGTGCGTCCTTATTATGTACAGATGTTCTATAATGATAAGAACTATGATAAAGCCATCTCTGAAGGTAATGCTTTGTTAAACGAAGACATTTCCGAGTCGTATAAAGCCGAAGTTCATAAAATTATCGGGGAAAGTTATTTCATGAAGAAAGATTATGAAGCGGCATATCCTCATTTGAAAGATTATCTGAATGTTCAGCAGAATCCGTCTGAAAACGACCTGTACGAAATAGGATTTGTGGCGGCTCAACTAAAAAAATATGATGAAGCGGTTTCCTATTACAACCAGCTGATCAACAGCAATTCAGCCTTATCTCAGAACGCTTATTATCAATTGGGAAATGCTTATCTAGCGGTTGATAAAAAACAGGAGGCACTTTCTGCGTTCCGTTCTTCTTATCAGATGGATTATGATGCTAAGGTAAAAAAACTGGCTCATGAGCAGTATGCGAAATTAAGTTATGATATCGGTAACCCGTTTGAAAGCCCTTCAACAGTCCTTCAAAATTATATCAATGCGAATCAGAATGATGCGAATGCTCCTGAAATGAGATCGCTTCTGGTGAAATCTTACCTGTATTCCGGGAACTATAAGGAAACCCTGAACGCGATTGACAGATTGCAAAATTCATCTCCTGAAATTGACAAGATCGATCAGGAAGTTTCTTATTTGTTAGGAACGGAAGAATTCAACAAAGGGAATTATGATGAAGCGGAAAAATATCTGTTGAGAAGCCTTGAGTTTAATATCAATAAAGAATTTAACAGCAGAGCTTTATACTGGTTGGGACAGGTATATTATCAGAAAGGAAATTATCCTTCCGCTATTGCTCGCTATGAAAGGCTGCTTAATGCAACTTTCCCTGAGAAACAGCAGCTGCCTTATGATCTGGGATATGCCTATTTCAAATCTAAAAAATTTGATCAGGCTGAAACTTATTTCAAACAATATTTAGCCAATCCGAAACCGGAGTTTAAAAATGATGCAGAACTTCGTTTAGCGGATATTCACTATGCGAATAATAATCTGAATGAAGCAATCGCCATTTATGATAAAAATGAGGATGCCACCGATTATACTTTGTATCAGAAAGGGATGGCTCTAGGATTCAAAGGCGATACACAGGCAAAGATCAATACCCTTAAATCTCTTTTATCTAAATATCCATCATCGGAATATTATGATGATGCTCAGTACGAAATAGGTGCAGCGTATGCAGCGCAGGATGACTTTAGCAATTCTAATGATTATTTCGGAAAGGTAATTAAAACGTCTTCGGATAAAGATCTGATCGCGAATGCCTCTATTTACAGAGCACAGAATTATATTGATCTTAACCAGAGTGATAAAGCGCTTTCTGAACTGAGATCTTTGGGAGAACAGTACAGGAACACGGCTTATGCGGAAAAAATCGTTCAGGCTGCAAAACCTATTTTCACAAAGAACGGAGATGTTTCAGGATATGAAAGCTTTGCCCGAAATATAGGTGTAAATATAGACGCTTCTGAAATTGATGAGATCAACCTTTCTACCGGAAAACAGTATTTCACGAAGAAGGATTATAAAAATGCTATTTCTTATTATGAAAAATATTTAACGCAGAATCCGACCGGAGAAGGACTTTATCAGGCTAAATATGAGCTAGGGGAGAGTTACTATCAAACCAATAACACTACAAAGGCATTATTGGTATTGCAGGAAGTTGCCAATGTTCAGAACGATTATCAGGACGATGCACAAACGCGTTTAGCCCAGATCTATATTGCACAGGGAAATAATGCTGAAGCTAAAAAATACCTTGAAAATATTAAAAATTCTTCCAACGTCAATGTGAGAAACTATGCGAATATAGAATTGATGAAGATGTATGCGGAGGAAAAAGATTTCTCACAGGCCGAAAGATTAGCGGATGCGGTTATTGCCAACAGCAAAAATTCGGCGGCAGTTATTGAAACGGCAAAAGTAATTAAGGCAAGAAGTCTTATGAATTCCGGAAAAGATAAGGACGCACAAACAGCTTATGCGGCTCTAGAAAAATCTTCCAATACGGAAGTAGCTGCGGAAGCGCTATATGCAAAAGCGTTCTATCAGAACAAAGGAAAAGCCTTTAAGTCTTCTAATGAAACGATCTTTAAGTTGGCTAATAATTATGCTTCTGAAGAATATTGGGGAGCCAAAGCCTTGGTTTTAATGGCTAAAAACTATATCGGATTAAAAGATAATTATCAGGCAAGTTACACCTGCGATCAGATCATTAGCAATTACCAGGATTTCCCTGAAATTGTAGCCGAAGCTAAAGAAGTGAAGAAACAGATTAAAAAGTAAAATGTACAATGGGTATGTATGATGTAAAGTACAAAGTGTAAAGTAAAAAGTATAAAGTAAAAAGTATAAAGGACACTGTACAGTAAGATACATTATACATCCTACATGATACATTAATACAAATAATAAGCAATGAACAGAAAAATTCAATTATTATCCATATTATTTTTAGGGATCTCGCCGTTTGCGTTTTCCCAGATCAAAGAAGAAAAGCTGATTCTTAATAAAAAACGGGAACCGGAAGTTAAAAAGATCGAAAAAAACAAGACTTCCGTAGAAACCATTAAGAATTATCCGCCGGAAGAAAAATCTCAAAACCCTGTACAATATACGATCACGGATGTTCCTGCTGTTTCGGATTTCAAAACTTCAACCATTCAGGGAGAAGATGTAGCTCCGAAGTTTGAAGGAACGGCCCAGAATAACTATTTCCAGTTCGGAATGGGAAATTACGGGAAGATCTTGGCGGATGCCAATATTTCCAAAACCCTTGAAAATAAAATCGAAGTCGGTGCAGATGTTCATGTACTTTCAACACAGGGGTTGAAAAAGGAATATGCATGGGATTCCAAGCAAAGTTCGGCAAGTTTGGGAGCTTTCCTTAATTCTTACGGAGATCAGGGGAAATTCAATGTGAACGCTGAATATGGATTGAATAATTACAATTATTACGGGATTTATGCATTAGAACCTGCATCTGATGTGAATTTGAAGCAAAAGGTCAATCAGTTTAAAGTAAATGGATATTATGATTTTTATTCCAACGAAATCCTGAATGATGTAAGAGCAAAATCTTCGTTCTTAAAAGACCATTTCGATGCCCAGGAAAATCAGGTTTCCATTTTGGCTAATTTCTCAAAACATGCTGTGGAAATAGGAAAAACAGATGTAGTCCTGAATGCCGATCTTGGAGTGGGTCTGGAAACCGTGAAAACGGATTTTGCGATCAGAGATAAACACACGTCCAATTTTTTCAATACCAATTTATTTCCTAAAGTTACATTTGCGAAAGGAGAATCTTATTTGATGTTGGGTTCATCTTTTTCATTCCTGAATGCTAAGAATTCCAATGAGCTGATGGAAGAGCAGATGAAAACGAACAAAACCTATTGGTTTCCACAGGCGGAATTCCAGCTTGCCGCTTCTAAGGAATTTAAGTTTTACGGTGGAGTAGACGGTGGGCTGAAGCTGAATACCTATGCAGATCTGTTACAGGAAAATCCGTTCATCCTTTCTGACCAGATGTTGAGACCAACGGAAACCAAATATCATTTTTATGTAGGTTTAAGAGGTGATTTTGATGAAATGATTAAATATGACTTCTCTGCAGGTTTCGGGAAAATGAGAAATATTATGTTCTTTAAAGCCAATGATCTGTTCAATTATGACGCAACAGAACGTTCTGCTTATAATTTTGCCAATACTTTTTCAGCGATCTATGACGATGGAAATGTAAGCGACATCAAAGGAAGTATCCAGTATTTCCCACTGGCAAACTTAGTATTGGATGCCGAAGTGTTGTTCAGAAAGTATGATTTGAAGAATTTTGAAAATATTTATAACGTTCCTTTAGTGAATGCGGGAATCGGGGCGAAATATACTTTGCTTGATAAAAAACTATTATTAGGTTTTAAAGGAATCTTTGCAAGTGACAGAACAACAAATTCTTATATGCTGGAAGCTATCCAGACTACTCCGAATATTATTTACCAGTCAACAGAAGATCCCGATGATAAAGTAGGTGGCTATGCGGATCTAAATCTTTCTGCGGAGTATAAAATTCACAAAAATTTCAGTATTTTCGCACTCGGAAATAATCTTCTGAGCTCAAAGTATCAGACGTACAAAGGATATAAAGTTCTTGGCGCCCAGATTTTGGGAGGTGTGAAGATCACATTCTAAAATATAAGTAATGAGTGATAAGCAATGCAAAAGTTACTTATTATTCATTTACTCCTGAAAACGGCTGCATAGTTTAATGGATAGAACTTCGGATTTCGGCTCCGACAGTGAGGGTTCGAATCCTTCTGCGGTCACTTTTTAATAAAAAGAGAATTTGTAAATTATTGAATATTAAATAACTGCATTTTCTCTTTTTTGTTTTTGTGCCCAAATTTGTGCCCAAATTTCAGAAATATTCTTTTTTTAATCTGCTTAAACGTAGTTAAATCTATCTGAATAATAAAGTTAGACAAATCATTTAATCTAATACAAATATACTACGATTTGAAATAATGTCCGTTGCTTTCAAAGTAATCATACATTAAATTTCTCGATGTAGCTTCCCAATCAACATAAATATAATTTGGTAAACTTTCGTGAATATCTTCTTCTAACATATACTGTGTAAATGTTTCATCGTCTGAATACTCACCAATATAATAGTTTAGTACACTGTCATAAATGCCTTGAAAATCCATTTTTCCAATGCAATCTATATAAGCTTCAAAAATATTAATATCATAGCTAGAATCGTTTATTTGCTGTGCTATTTCGTAAATTTCGGCAGATAAAAAACTTTCATTAATTAGTCCTAGTTTTTCAAAAAAAGAACAGTTTTCATAATCCTGAAACATGAACTCTGGATTGTGTTCGTCTTTATGTAATTCTCTCATTACTCTCAATAGTTCGTTATAATCAGAATAATCTGATAAATTGAGCCATTTTCCAAATAATGAGCCATTGTTGTACTTTGCGTACGTTGATACATAGATACTGAAAGTACCAAGACAATTTTGTAAATTTGTCATAGTCGATAATTTTAGTTACGTTAAAATTTATTGATGTTGCCTTGTCGTGCTCCAACACTTCAAGGCTTTTTTATGTATAATTAAGATGTATTTTTAGTAGAAAGTTGCTGTTAATAGCAGAGTAAAGATACATAAAAACATCCATAAATACAAGTGTTTAAGCTCGTTTTTAGCTTAAAAAGTAGTGTTTTTAAAAAGATTTTAATCGTTTGAGAAGATGGTAAAAAATTAAAACCAGTTTCAAAAATCCTAATTCGAGTATAGGGGGTATAGCAAATTTTTTACTGAATAGATATACCTTTTTATGACTGGTAGGTTGACTCTCAAAACCTCTATATAAAATTTCAGAATTGCGATACAGAGGGCATATAGGGTTTTGACACGTTGGGGCAATTGGGAACACAAATATTAATAGCTTTTCTCTTAACTGTTTTATGATTTTATAGAGTATTGATAAAGAAAGAATCAAACTACCATACATAATTACAAAATTTCATATCTTCGTAGCTGAATTTTATCGAAAAAATATAAAGCGTTAGCTTTTATTCTGTAAATAGGAAATCTCGCAAATTAACTAATGTTACACAGAATAAACAGTTGATGCCTCCACCTACGGCGTGGAGGCTATTCTTGTTTGTGTAACACGGTTTCGCGAGAACCTCCTATTTGCAAATTGAGTTTAGTCCTCTACGCTTTTTGCATTTATTAATCTTTCACTTTAGGGACTGAGTGATACAACAAATCACTTATGATAAAAACACTCATACCACTTTTTGTATTATGTGTTATTTCCTGCGAAAAATCTAAAATTAACACTTCAACAAAAGACGATCCATACATTGATTCTTTAATGACCGAAATCAAGGCTAACGAAAAAGTACAATTTGATGAAATTGATCGTAAACTTAAAGAACATTCTAAAGCCCAGTCGCAATACTTATTTGTAAGATTAGCCGTTACGGAAAACCAGATTAATCAAATAAGAGAAGCTAATATTGTTTCTCCTATTCATGAACTTGATCATGTTAATGATGAAATCAAAGCCAGAATTGAAGACCAAGTAGTCGGTGAATACCTTAGTTCTCCTAGCACAGCAGTTTATCATGGCAGAATAATAAAAAAAGAAACTTTTGTTTTCAACAGTTACACAGAAGCAAGTCAAAAAAGAAACAGTTTTTTAATTTCTCAATAATGAAAACAGGGTTTATTATAAGTTTAGTATTGATTTTTACAATACAAACTATTTCAGCACAGATAAAAACATTCAGTTATAATATGGTTCAGATTGTCAAAAATATGAACGTAACTGAACTTGCAGCACGTAAAACACAGATTACAATTGATAAAAAGAAAAATACAATCAGCACAATTGATTCTGAATTTCCAACACCATACATCTACAAAATTGACGGAAGTTGTGATATTTCAATGCCGTCTATCTTCTGTACAATAAAAGATAAACAAAACAGACTTATTTTCTTTTCATACAATAAAAACCGATTGGAAATAATGGATTTATCGGGAAACGGAACAAGATATATTAACATTAAATAATATTACAATGAAAAAACAATTATTTTTAGCATTAATGCTGACAACAACACTATCTCTTTTAAGCGTAAACTGTTCAAGTAATAACGATGATGATAACGGTACACAACAAACAAATCCTACAACCGATCAATACTTCCATCCTCCTACATGGATTCAAGGCAGCTGGGCAGTAACTAATGGAACAATCACCAACAAATTGTTTAGGTTTACAGATTCAGATTTTATATCATTGGCATCAGGCACTGAAATTAGCCAGACAGGATTAATT
>JAFAAJ010000130.1 GCA_023426625.1 Bacteroidota bacterium | reverse complement strand
ATATTGGTTTTCCAAGTCCCGTAGGAACCGATGGTTTCAGCACTTACGATTATAATCTGATTGATACCATTTCCATTCGTGGAGAAAATGCTTATAAGATCAGATATCAACCCAAAAGAACCGAGGTTCTGGCATTTCAGGGATATTTATATATTGACACGGACAGCTACGCAGTTTTAGGAGCAACTTTGAAGTCAACACAAAAGATCAACGTGAATTTCATCAACGCCATTTCCACCGAACTGGAATATGACAATCCGGATGATAATACTTTCTTGCCTAAAAAGTTCGTTACCGAAATAGAAATGACCCCGTTCTCCAAAAAGAAAACCTCTAAAAGTATCGTCGCCAAAAGATCGGAGGATTATTACGAATATGAATTCAACAAACCTCTGGACCCTGAAATTTTCCTGAGAAAAGAGGAAGAATATAATGATGAGTTCATCAAAAAAGATGAAGCTTATTGGACACAGGCAAGACCTGATTCTTTATCCAAAAGTGAACAGGGAGTTTATGACATGTTGGATAAGCTTCAGCAAACCCCAAAATTCAACAGGATTGTAAAATTATATGAAACTCTTGGTTCCGGATACTATAATATCACCAAAGGCATTGATTTAGGTCCTATTTTCTCTGTTTACGGAGTAAATGAAGTGGAAGGTGACAGAATAAGACTTGGCGCAAGAACTTATTTCACCCGAAACGATCCCTGGAGAGTTCAGTTTTATACGGCTTATGGTTTTAAAGACCAACAGTTCAAGTATGGAGCTGAAGCAAAATACATGTTCAACAGGGTAAATAGGTTTATGGCTGGAATAGGCACCAGAAGAGATGTCATGCAGCTTGGAGTACAGCTAACCAATGATGATGGGATCATGTCACGTTCTTTTGCATCATCCACCGTTTTTGCAAGGGGAGAAAACGCCTCATTGAGTTCGGTGAATCAAACCAATATTTTCACAGCTATTGAGCCTTGGAAAAACTTTCAGGTAAGAGTGGACGGAACATTGCAAAGCATAAAATCCGCCAATCCGGAAGGCTTTAATTTAATGTATTATAAAGATAATGCTCTGAGAAAGACCGTTAATGATTCTCATGTTACGATCAGCTTAATAGCAAGACCCGGTGCGAAATTCTCACAAACCGGTATCGATCGTTATGAGCACGGAACACTGGCTCCTACAATTGTTTTAAAGTACACAAGAGGTATTGAAGGTTTATTCAATGCAGATTTTAATTACAACAAGCTTCAGTTTATGTTCTATAAGCCGGTTCTAATCGGAAGCTGGGGCAAAGCTTTGATCAATTTTGAAGCCGGTAAAAACTTCGACACGGTTCCTTTGGCATTACAGAACGTTATTCCTGGAAACCAATCCTACAGTCTGGCTACAAATACTTTTGCACAGCTTAATTACTATGAGTTTGTAGCAGATACGTATACTACTCTGCATCTGGAACATCATTTTAATGGTAAGATCCTTTCTTTCATTCCTTTGATCAAAAAACTGAAATTAAGAGAAGTTGCATTCATAAGAGGAGCTTACGGAACTTTAAGTGAGGATTCAAAGAAAATAAACGTTGAAGGCTTCAAATATTCTGCTCCGAGTGAACATATCTATTATGAATATGGGTTCGGAATTGAAAATATTGGATTCGGAAACTTAAGAATTTTCAGGGTAGATTTTAACTGGAGAGGAAATTATCTTGACAGACCGAATATATCTAAATTCGGAATTAAAGCTGGATTCCAGTTCGGATTTTAATTTAAATTTTAAACGAAAACATTCATAATCACTTAAAAAATAATGTATTATGTTATGAATAATTAGTACATTAGCAAAAATAAATAATGATTATGAAAAAACTTTTACTTTCTTTAGTCCTGATTTCCGGACTATCAACTGCACAAGTTAACAGTTTCCCATGGATGGAAACATTTGAAGACGCTTCACCAACACAGTCACAATGGGTCTGTGAATATGTAGCAGGAACCAACAGCTCTGTACCTAGTGGACTTTTCTGGAGTATAAAAACCACTACAAGCGTAGGATACTACGGCGCAACCGGAGCTTACGCCGGAAGCAAGATGGCGGTTTTTGACACGAGATCCCATACAAGAGATGCGATTGCGAGATTTATCAGCCCGGTTATTGATCTTTCCGGCATTTCCAATCCTACATTAGATTTCTACTACAGAAATATGGTTTGGGGAGGAGATCAGAATGTTTTGAATATCTATTACAGAACATCTACTTCCGGAACATGGACTCTTATTGCTACATTTGACACCAATGTTCCTTCATGGATCAATTCCGGGGTAATCAACCTGCCTAATCCTTCTTCAACCTATCAAATTGCACTGGAAGGTGTTGCAGATTACGGGTATGGTTTAGATGTTGACAATCTTAGAGTAAGCTCAGCAACTTTGGGAGTTTCAGAATTAAAGGCAAAAGATGCGGCATTTAAAATTTCTCCCAATCCTGCAAGTGATGTTTTAAACATTGTATCTAAGGAAAATATTGCAGAGATCAGCATATTTGACGGTTCCTGAAAAGTAGTCCTTACTGACAACAGTTCCAGAGGACAGGTTGGTATACAGCATTTAAGCTCCGGGGTATACTTTGTTAGTGTAAAATATCAGAACGGAACTACCGCAACTTCGAAATTCATTAAGAAATAATTTACAATTTCAGAAATAAAAAATCCTCAGCTAAAAACTGAGGATTTTGTTTTTTATAAACGCTTTAGATTATGCGTTTGGTTCTACAGATACGAAAGATCTGTTATTTGCTTTTTTAGTGAAAACTACTTTACCGTCTACTAAAGCAAACAAAGTGTGGTCTTTACCGATTCCCACGTTTGAACCTGGGTGGTGCTGAGTACCTCTTTGTCTAACAATAATATTTCCGGCAATAGCATCTTGACCTCCGAAAATCTTCACACCTAATCTTTTAGAGTGAGATTCTCTACCGTTTTTGGAACTACCAACTCCTTTCTTGTGTGCCATTTTATTAGTGGATTATTATTTATTAAGTGCTTTGAAATTTCCGATATTCTTTACGATAGCAGCATCTACTTCTTCGTGAGAAAGAACATCTTTTCCTAATTCTGCTTTAACTTCTTTTCCTAAAGCGATTAAAGCTTCTCTGTTCTCTTTAGACTGAGACAATCCGTTTTTCTTTAAGTGATAGTTCAATTCATGATCTTCACCAAAGTTAACAGTAGCGCTGTCTGAAAGAATTTCTGCTTTTGCTGTTTCTTTTTTAGCAGCTTTCTTAGCTCCTCCTTCAAATCCAGTGATTCCTGTAATTTGAATTTGAGTCAAAGATTGTCTGTGACCGTTTTTCACTTTGTAACCTTTTCTTCTTTTCTTTTTGAAAACGATTACTTTATCAGCTTTTACATGGTCTAAGATCTCAGCATTAACAGTAATACCGTTTACAGCCGGGGCGCCTACAGTGATTGCACCGTTTACAGTAAGAAGAACTTTATCGAAAGAAACCGAATCTCCTTTTTCTCCTTTCAAACGGTTTACAAACAACTTCTGGTCTTGCTCAACTTTGTATTGAAGCCCTGCTATTTCTACAATTGCAAACATTGTTTATAAATTTTTAGTTATTTCGAGGTGCAAATATAAGAATTATTTTTATAATAACCTTACAATCAGCGCCATGTTTTTTTAATTAATTAAGAATTCACTATGTCTAGAATATTTTTATTATCAAAAACATTTACATATAGCGTATTTTTTCATATATTAGCATTAAACAACAATATTTTTTATATAAAAACCAGTTAAACGCTTTATACATAGGAGTTATAAAACATTTTAGCTTTATTAAATCAGAAACATTCACTATTAACATATTAGAAGGGAGGTAAACATTTGCTTTACCTCTTTTTATTTTAATGTAATTCATAAAGTTTATTTACTTTTGGCTGAACATCTTTATAATAATGAACAGAGATTTATATATTGATTTTGCCAAGGGACTGGCAACACTTTCCATCATATTTATCCATACTGCTTTCTGGTCGGGGCAATTCTATATTCCGGCAGAGGTAAGGGTTTTCTCCCTGGTTTTTGATGTGGCTTTATTTTATGCCTTAAGCGGAATAACTTCCGGATCCAATATTGAAAAGACGTTTTACAGGTTACTGAAATTACAGATCACCTACATGATCTTTGTGACATTCCTGTTTTTCCTCGATTACTTTTTCAAAGTTTTCGGATTGAATTTCTTTTCGCTGGAATGGCTTCAGCAGTTTTATTCAACATTTGGATCAAAATATGCCGCAACCGCTATTTCCATGGAACCTCAATGGCAGACTTTGGGCAATTGGTATCTTCACGAATACACCAATGCAGACACCTTCCCTGTCGTTATGGGAAGTTTCTGGTATTTAAAAGTTTATTTCATCCTGACCGTTTTCGGGGTACTGATTCTCAGATTTTTCCCGAGGCACATCAACTGGTTTATCGGATTATGCACTGCATTAACATTGATATTTAATATTTTTCCATGGGTTTATCCAACCGGACAGGTGGGATATGTTGCATTTTACCTCTGCGTATTTTTAATCGCTCATCAGATGAGAGGAAGAAAAATCCCTTTGAAAACAATCCCTTTCCTATATGGAATGGTTGCCGTAGCTTTGATCTGGATGTTCTGGAATTACGGCAGTGAGATTTTTTATAAGATCAATAGAAATAAATTCCCACCGAAGATACCTTATATTATATGGACCTTCTTTTCTCTGGTGACTTTATTTGTTTTTTACAACAGACTCAAGATCTCTAAAGAGAGCTTTATTACCTATATTGGGAAAAATGCGATCTTTTTCTATTTCTCTCAGGGAATCAGCTCCTCTTTAGTGTATTTTGTCGTAGTTCCGTTGAAAGAAAAAATGCCGTGGTGGATTTTGATGATCTTTATTTACATCATTAATGTTATCCTTGCCTTTATTATTTCTAAAGGACTTAAAGAAATTGATGGAAAAGGCTGGAAGGTCTTAGAATTTTTAAGAAAAAAAACTGCTTTATAAGCAGTTTTTTCTATTCTTTGTTTCTTGCTCTTGACAAAAGTGCAATGATAATGATGATCACTGCAGCTCCGGCAATCAGATACATCGGATCTGTATACCATTCTGTAGTGGTGGTGGTTTTAGTAGAAGTCGTGTTTTCAACAACTTGCGTATCGGTATCCTGAGCAAAAACTACTCCTGAAAAAAATAGCGTACATAAAAAAATAATAACCTTGTTAAGATTATTTTTTAAAAGTGTTGGTGTTTCCATAATTTAATTTTTTAATATTTACATGAATAATATCAAAAAAAATACCATTAGATTGTCAATACACATAAATAATTTAAAAAACATTGTAAAGTCACAAATAATAATAAATCTTCTTACTTATGTCAATTTGTTTTAAATTTACAGAAAATTTTAGTCATGTTTAAGTTGAAACTCCCTACTGATCCAAGGTGGGCCAATATTGCAGAAGGAAACATAGAAGAAATTTTGACGGATCACGCCTGGTGTGAGCAGAAAGCAGCTACCAATGCTATTACGCTTATTACCATGCTCCCTGAATATCCTGAAATTGTCACAGAACTTCTTGCCATTGCACAGGAAGAACTGGATCATTTCAACCAGGTGCATGAAATTATTAAGAAGAGAGGATATACTTTTGGGAGAGCAAGAAAGGATGATTATGTAAATGAACTGGCTAAATTTATTATTCAGGGAAGCAGAGAAGACCTCATTGTGGACAAAATGCTTTTTGCTGCGATGATAGAAGCACGAAGTTGTGAAAGATTCAAGGTTCTTACAGAAAACATTAAAGATGAAGAGCTTAAAGTGTTTTACAGAGAACTGATGATCTCCGAAGCCAATCATTACACCACTTTTATAGGGTTTGCCAGGCAATTGGGAGATCCTGAAAAAGTAAACGCCCGTTGGGATGAATGGCTAGAGTATGAAGCAAAGATCATTCAGTCATACGGAAACAAAGAAACCATACACGGATAATTAAAATAACAAATTGAAAAAACCGACCATTGAAAATATCGCCAATTTTTTCCTGAAGAATTTTTTTCAGGGGTTAGTTATTATTGGTCCTATTGGGCTCACCATATTTGTAATATGGTATATTGTTACCTCTATCGACAACCTCATCCCTTCTCTTGCTAAGGAAATTCCGGGATTGGTATTTATTTCCACTATTTTATTAACCGCTGTTTTGGGTTATCTGGGAAACAAATTCGTGGTTGGGAGATTCTTTTTTGACACAATGGACAGCCTCCTGGAAAAAACTCCCGGAGTGAAACATATTTATACTCCTACAAAGGATGTAATGTCCTCTTTCGTGGGAGATAAAAAGAAATTCAATGATCCTGTATGGGTGAAGACCAATGAGAATCCCGAAATCTGGAGGATCGGATTTTTAACACAAAAAGAAATGGCCGATGTGGAAAAACACAATTATGTGGCTGTTTATCTTCCTCATTCCTATGCTATTTCCGGCTGGGTAATCATTACTGAAGAAAAAAACATCAAACCCGTAGTTGGAATGACTGCCGCTTCTGCTATGAAATTTGCAGTAAGCGGAGGTGTTGCCGGCTTTCATTCAGACGACAATATTTTTAAAGCTCCGGAATAATTTTTTTAAAACCCAATGTGATCTCCACATTGAACATCATTATATTTTCAAAATATTATGTTAACTTAAAATTATTATGCTTTGGATATAACATTACTTACATTCTTATCTTTGCTCTTTAATTTAATCAACCCAAATAATTCTAATATGAATAAAAATCCTCTTTTAAATTGCGATTATGAAAAAGGCGTGTGTGAAGTTCTTGAAACTCCTACGGGCGAAACCTCTTCTGATCAATTAAAAGATTTAGCAGCAGACAAAATCACAATCATATATTTCACAGATCCTATCTGTTCTTCCTGCTGGGGAATAGAACCTCAACTAAGAAAACTGAAACTGGAATACGGCAATTATATTGATATTGATTACAGAATGGGCGGTCTGCTTCCGTCATGGGACATTTACAATTCCGGAGGGATCAGTAAACCAAGCGATGTAGCCCTGCACTGGGAGGAAGTAAGTCCATATTACAAAATGCCTATTGACGGTGGTGTATGGCTGGAAGACCCGCTTAATTCTTCTTACCCTCCTTCTATTGCCTTTAAAGCGGCACAAATGCAGGATAAAACCAAAGCTGTTAAGTTCTTAAGAATCGTCCGTGAGATGGTATTCCTTGACAAGCTGAATATCACCAAAATAGAACACCTTGAAAAAGCTGTCTCTCAGGCTAAATTAAACGTAGAACAATGGAAACAGGATTATGAATCCACGGCTCAACTGGAGTTTAAAAAAGATCTTGATCTGGGAAGACAGATAGGCGTAAGAGGGTTTCCTACCCTTATCTTCGTAAAAGATGACGAAATGCTGGATGTTCTGTATGGCTCAAAGCCTTATGCAGATTTTGAAAACAGGGTTAAAAAAATAAAACCGGACGCAAAGAAAAATGCATACTCTACAGAATGGGAATATCTGTTCAGCGTTTATCCTACACTTACCACACAGGAATTTGCCGTTCTGTCCAACATATCTTTTGAAAAAGCACTGGAAGTTTTACAGGGACTTTCCAACGAAAATAAACTAAACCGTAAGAAAATCAAAAATGGAGATCTATGGATTTCCAACACTATTAAATAGATTATCAACAAAATGAATAAAGTTGCAATCATAGGCGCAGGAGTTTCAGGATTAAGCATGGCAAATTATCTTGAAAAAAACAATATTGACTATCACCTTTACGAAAGAAGAACTCAAAACGACTTAAAAGGACATGGTTTTATCCTTCCGAAAGAAGGAATCGAGCACCTTTCAAGCATTATAGACATCAATGATCTTTATGAAAGAGGGAGTTTCCTAAAAAAGTACATCCATTATAACCACACCGGAGAGATCATCTCCGAAAAGGATTTAGACGATGTTTTTGTGGTATCCAGAAGTTCATTAATAGAAATTTTAAGTAAAAATATTCCATCCGATAAAATCTCTTATGAAACCACTGTGAACCTTGAAGGTTTCGCTGATGATAAAGCACAAATTCAGCTGGATGATTATTCTTACCTTGATGCTGATATTATTGTAGCATCTGATGGTTCACGAAGCAGAATAAGAAGAAAAATATTTCAGGATGAAATTATGAAGGCTGTTTTGGAAAATGAGGTGGTGAACATCATCGAAAACGAAGAAATTGCACGTCACATTGAAAGTAATTTTTTAAAATTCCATCATGAAGACGGCGGACTTACATTTGGTGTTTTAAAACTTTCTTCTACAAAAATCCTTTGGTATTGCCAGTTTGATATTACCAAGTTTTTCATCAACGAAGACTACACCCCGGATTGCATCAAACAATTTATGCAGGATCATTTCGGAAACTGGAATCCGTTGGTTTCCTCCATCATTAACGGTTCAAGCTATGAAAATGCTCACATCTGGAGAGTATACGAACTGGAAAAACTAAATCCTTTCTACTATAATAATGTGGTTTTTGTGGGAGATTCCGCACATCCACTGATTCCTTTTACAAGTCAGGGTGTTACTTCAGCGCTTAAAGATTCTTTCACATTAACGAATCTTCTACTGGAAGACCAGACTCCTGAAGAAGCATTCAGAAAATATGAAGACCTCAGAAAGCCGGAGATAGAAACACACATCAAAAACGGAAGAGCTTTATTGGATCAGTTTCTTTTACCTTTAGACCAACAGCCTAAAAATACCTTACCAATTTCTTATAAATAAAATGTTTACAAATACAGATATCAATTTCGAAGCCCTTAAAAGAAAAGCTTATATCGGAAGATGGGCATCCCTGGAAGACGGCATTATCCCTCTTACAGCTGCAGATCCGGATTTCAGAATGTCTAAGGAAATAGAGAACGGAATCATAGAATACATTAAAGACGGGTATTTAAGTTATGGTCCTTTTTCAGGTATTCCGGAATTTAAGAAAAGTGTTGCGGAGCATTTTAATACAGAGAAAAAAGGATCTTTCACACCAGATAATGTACTTGCCGTAAACAGTGCTGCACAGGGAATGTTCCTGATCGCAAAATATGTTCTAGGTCCTGGTGACGAAGCTATTATTTTCGATCCCGTGGATTTCCTTTTCAAAAAAACGGTAGATGCAGTAGGTGGTACCATCAGACTTTGTCCGGTGGATTCCAAAACCGGAGACATTGATTTTGAAATGCTGGTTTCCCTGATCACACCGAAAACCAAACTGATAAGCATCTGTAATCCGCATAATCCCGTTGGGAGAGTTTATTCCAAGGAAGTTCTGAAGAAAATTTCTGAGATCGCTGCCGCCCATGATCTATGGGTAATGAGTGATGAGATCTGGAGTGATATTGTATATGACGGAATCGAATTTAATACCTATTCTTCTGTATCCGAAGAAGCCAAAAGAAAAAGCTTCACTGTATTCGGTTTTTCCAAATCTTTTGGAATAGCAGGTTTAAGAATCGGAGCCGTCTTGTGTAATGACCAGGAACTTTTGGATGATTTTACAGAAAAGTCCAATTTCAATTCAACCATAGAAGGAGTTTCTACTTTATCACAGATCGCTGCAAGTGTAGCTATTGACAAAGCGAAACCGTGGTTCAAAGATTTCCTTACTCACCTGCAGCACAATAGGGATTTGGCTTTCAGAATGCTGAGCAATTCCGGAATTTTAGCCCCAAACTCACCTGAAGCAACATTTGTAATATTCCCTAAGATATTAAATGGATTATCCAGCGATGCTTTTGCACAGCACGTTCTTCAATACGGAAGAGTTGCCATCGTTCCAGGGTCTGAAAGATGGTTCGGAAAGGGAGCAGAAGGTCATGTAAGAATTTGTTTCTCGACTTCCCAAGAGATTCTAACAGAAGGATTAAACAGAATTATTAACAGTTTTTAAACGTATTCGTTAAAAATATTTTACCAATATCCGGATTAATATTTAAATTTTACCACATATAATACTAAGTATTTAATTTCATTGAAATTATCAAAGAATAGTGATTTTTTTGTTGATTTGAAATCAAATTTTAATATATTTGATATAATTAATAATTCACTGAAATAAAAAAGAACTGTGATTGTCACTCAAGGCTCAAATTTCAAATTTTAATATTATTTAAAAAGCTCCTGAAATTCAGGAGCTTTTATAGATTAGCTGATGAATTAAGAACGGTAAATATCCTGTTGTAATAACAATATAAACTGGGATTTTATGAAATATTTTATTGTAATTGTATGTCTCTTTTGTCTTTCCTGCTCTCCTATAATAAAAACAATGTATGGTGTTAACAAAAATATCAAATTTAAAAATGCTAATGATTATACATATTACCTAAGTAAAAACTATCATTTCAACATAGAAAATCTGTATTACGCGCAAAACGAGACAAGCTACAAAGAATTAGCAACTGATATAATAAACAAACATACTGATTTTTTCTATGGAATTTTCCTAAATGATACTACACAAATTAAAAAATCTGATTTTTTAATAGAAAATGAAAGCTGTAGAAGTAGAATATTAAAAGAAATAAATTCTATGCATAAAAACAACACCCCACTTAATACACAGAATAATACCCTTTTTAAAAAGAATTCATTTAAAAATATTGTAACTGATAAACCTATTAATCTAAGTGCAAATAACAGAAAAAAAGTGGTATTAGTATTTTCATATAAACTAGGAACACTAAAAGAAAATGATTTTAAAGAAATAGAAAAACTATTATTTAAAAATGAATATGACTTATATATTATTTCCCTTGATAGAGTTCATGACTTTAAAAAATAGGCTTCGTTAAGAATATATTTTTGAAAAAAGGCTCAGATTGTGAAATTCAAACTTTAAGCTATACAGGCATAAGGATAGTGTACGAAAATAATACCTACCTTTTTTTAGAAATTTTATATAATTTTCCGCTGTCTGTTACAGCATACAGGTTACCATCCGTTCCATCCAACACATCCCTGAATCTTTCATTCTGATCTTCCAGAAGCCTTTCTTCGCCTACCACTTTATTATCTTTCATCATGATCCTTGCAATATGTTCTCCACTAAGGCAACCAATGAACAGATTTCCCTTCCATTCATCAATATTTCCGGTATAAAAAGTAATTCCGCTTGGTGAGATCACAGGATCCCAATAATAAACAGGCTGTTCCGTTCCTGGCTTTTGGGTAATTCCCTGTCCCACTTTTGCTCCTGAATATTCGATTCCGTAGGTAACATCGCCCCAACCATAATTTTTACCCGGCTGAATAAGATTAATCTCATCTCCTCCTCTTGGTCCCATTTCCACATCCCACAGATTTCCATTAGGATCAATTGCCATTCCCTGTGGATTTCTCAAACCATAAGCATAGATTTCAGGCTTATATCCGGATTTTCCAATGAAAGGGTTTCCCGGAGCCGGTTTACCTTCTTTAGTTATTTTAAGAATTTTTCCCAGGTAATTATCTGTCTTTTGAGCGTAAACCCGAGTTTGCTTATCCGACCTTTCACCTGTGCTTACAAAAAGATGTCCGTCTTTATCAAACGCCAATCTGCTTCCGTAATGTTTGTCTCCGTCATAAGAAGGTTCCGCCCGGAAGATTACTTTAACATCGTTGATACTTTTCAGATCTGCGGAAAGTTTGCCTTTTGCTACTGATGTTAAATTTCCCTTACCAAAAGGTTCCGAAAAGCTAAAATAAATGATATTATTTTCTTTAAAATCAGGATCTAGGGCAACATCCAACATTCCACCCTGCCCTTTAGAATCTACTTTTGGGAAACCTGAAATTTTAGAAACCTGTTTACCGTCTGCAGAGACCACGTTCATAGAACCGCTTTTTTCGGTGATCAAAAATCTTCCGTCCGGTAAATTAATGATTCCCCAAGCTCTTCCTAAATTTGTATTCAGGATTTCCACTTTATAAGGAGTTGATGTTTTTACGCTTTTAATTCTGGTCTGTCCCTGAAATGCCGGTTTATAATTTGAATTGGGCTTTTCTGTTTCTACACTTCCGCTTTGTTTTTCATTCTGTTGCGATTTTCCGGTGCATGAAAAAAGGAATACAACAGAAGTGGCAAGAATAATTCTGGTGTTGATTTTCATATTAATTATTTTAAACAACTCTATCAAAAATTATACTAAAACTTTGGTTTTCCGGCTAAACCTCTTTCAAGCTTAAATTAAAAAGAATCACAACAATTTCCGGGATTTTATTTCAGTTTAAAACTTACTCTCTGAAAATACTCTCCCGAATTGGTTTTAAATATGATCCCGTTAGGTTTCTCGGAAGCTTTAGGTGTAAAATTGTTTAACAGTCGGGATTCTGCTTTGACATCGATTTGATAATGCAGGTGTTTATTTTGTTCAGGAAAAATCTCCTGTTCTATTTTATTGATCACAACAGCTTTAGGCTGATATTTTCCGTTCGATAAAACAAAAGAAACATCATATCCTTTTTCTTCTTTATTCTGATATATTGAATATTCCGGATTATAAACCTCAGGGAAATCCTTCGGTTTTTCCTTATATCTACAAGAAACTGCCATCACACTTCCTAAAAAAGACAACAAAATAGTATTGTATATGTTCCTGACTTTCATATTTTTGAATTATCAAAACAAATATATGAAACTATGAAATTCTTACGCAAAATATCACTCCTGGTTTTGGGTTCTTTTTTGATGCTTTCATGCAATAGGGATGATCATGAGGTCACCACTACAGATATTAATGATTTTGTCTGGAAAGGACTCAATTCCTGGTATTACTGGAAACCTAATGTCCCGTTATTAGCAGACAATGCATTTTCCGGCTCTTCCGACTATAAGGATTTTCTGAACAGCAAGTCTCCAGACAATCTTTTTTACAGCTTATTGTATGATTATCCTAATAAAGACCGTTATTCCTGGATCGTGGACGATGTAGACGCTCTTTTACAGAGCTTTAGCGGGGTTACAAAAAGTTCCGGATTAGATTTTACATTATATTACAAAGACAGCGGAAATTACAACGTGGCAGGGATCATCAATTATGTTGTTCCCAATTCGCCGGCTGCACAGGCAGGATTGTTGAGGGGAGAAGTTATTGTAGCCGTGAATGGAAGTGATCTTAATGTTAACAATTACCGTCAACTGCTTAATGACCAGTTTTCGCTTTCCATTGCGCAGAATGTTACCGTATCCGGAAGCGGGGTTACCACTTCGGGAATTTCCAAAACAGTTTCCATTACAACAACAGTGATTGAAGAAAATCCGATCGCTTACTATACCACATTCTCTCACAACAGCAAAAAGGTTGGTTATCTGGTATATAATGGCTTTAAATCCAATTATAACGATGAACTGAATGCTGCTTTCGCCCAGATGAAGCAGGACAATATTACAGACCTTGTATTGGATTTAAGATATAACGGAGGAGGATCTGTTGAAACCGCTGTTGCTTTAGGACAGATGATCACAGGACAGTTTACCGGAAATCCCTATGTAAGAACAGATTTTAATGATAAACATAATCAGTATGACACCACAGAAAATTTTTCCAATAAGGTTAAATTATATTCCATGGTGAATGGAAATTCTCAACAGACAGGAGAACAAAATATCAACAGCCTTAATTTAACGAATGTGTACATCCTTACTTCGGGGGGAACAGCTTCCGCCAGTGAATTAACGATTGATTCGCTATCTCCGTATATCAATGTGGTTACGATAGGTTCGGAAACATACGGTAAATTTGTCGGTTCCATAACTTTATTTGATTCTCCTTATCATGATTACACCTCATACAGCGCAAGAAATAAGGGACATAATTGGGCAATGCAGCCTATAACATTCGCTTATTACAATTCAAATAATGATCCTCATCCGGTAAAAGGATTTATTCCGGATCACCCGATCAATAATTATGATAATTTCGGGAATATTAAAGAATTTGGAAATCCTTCTGATCCTGCACTATCCAAAGCACTTTTCCTGATCACCGGACATATCTTCAAAACCGCAGCTCCACAGGCAAAATTTAACCGTAGTCAGAGCTTTGTTGCCAATAACAAAACATTGGAGAGATTCGGGACCGAACTTTATATCCAGGATTTTGACCGATTCAAAAATAAATAATCTGATTACAGATTTAAACCTACCTGAATTATACTGTTGAAAATTAAAACTTTTCAATAAAATTTTAAGAATATTTTATACTAAGAGTTCTCTTGAGGACTCTTTTTTATTTTGTAAATTTGATATATGAATTTCAAGCTTCAATCAGAATACAAACCCACCGGAGATCAGCCTCAAGCTATCGAAAAGCTTACCGAAGGTATTGAGATCGGTGAGAAATACCAGACTTTATTAGGAGTTACAGGATCCGGAAAAACTTTTACGGTTGCCAATGTTGTACAAAATGTGCAGAGACCTACTTTGGTGTTAGCACACAATAAAACTTTGGCGGCACAGCTTTTCATGGAATTTAAAGAATTCTTCCCGGAAAATGCGGTTGAGTATTTTGTAAGTTATTATGACTATTACCAACCTGAAGCTTATATTGCAACCACCGGAACTTATATAGAAAAAGACCTGAGTATCAATGAAGAAGTTGAAAAACTTCGTCTTTCAGCAACAGCCAGTTTGCTTTCCGGAAGAAGAGACGTTTTAATTGTTGCTTCCGTTTCATGTATTTACGGTATCGGAAACCCGAAAGAGTTTCATAAATCGTTGATTTCTATCGCTATAGGTGAGAAAATTACGAGAACAGCTTTACTTCATTCTTTAGTTAATGCGCTATATTCCAGAACCTTAAACGAGTTTCAGCGAGGAACATTCCGTGTAAAAGGAGATGTAATAGATGTATTTCCCGCTTATGCAGATAATGCTATCAGAATTCAGTTTTTTGGTGATGAAATAGAGAAAATTCAAAGTTTTGATCCGGTAACCGGAAATGTGACTTCCAATTTTGATCAGATTCAGATCTATCCTGCCAATCTCTTCGTAACTTCAAAAGAGACACTGAACGGAGCCATCAGAAACATTCAGGATGATCTCGTAAAGCAAGTGGATTTCTTCAATTCCATTGAAAAACCTCTGGAAGCGAAAAGATTACAGGAAAGAACCGAACTTGATCTTGAAATGATCAAAGAGTTAGGATATTGCTCCGGAATTGAGAACTATTCAAGATATCTGGACGGAAGAGAACCCGGAACAAGACCTTTCTGCCTGATCGATTATTTCCCTAGAGATTTTTTGATGGTTATTGATGAAAGCCACGTTACCATTCCGCAGGTTCACGCGATGTACGGAGGTGACCGCAGCAGAAAAGAGTCCCTTGTGGAATACGGTTTCAGGCTTCCTGCCGCAATGGACAACAGACCCCTGAAGTTTGAAGAGTTTGAAGCGATGCAAAATCAGGTAATCTATGTTTCTGCAACACCTGCAGATTATGAAATGGAAAAAACAGGTGGAAATTATATCGAACAGATTATTCGTCCGACCGGACTTTTGGATCCTGTCATTGAAGTAAGACCAACACTGAATCAGATCGATGATCTTATGGAAGAGATCCAGAAAAGAGCCGATGCCGATGAAAGGGTTTTGGTAACAACATTAACCAAAAAAATGGCGGAAGAGCTTACTAAATATTTCACAAAATTCGGGATCAGGACAAGATATATCCATTCCGATGTGGAAACTTTGGAGCGTATTCAGATCATGCAGGATCTTCGTTTAGGCCTTTTTGATGTATTAATCGGGGTAAATCTGTTGAGAGAAGGTTTGGACCTTCCTGAAGTTTCACTGGTTGCCATTTTGGACGCAGATAAGGAGGGAATGTTAAGAAGCAGAAGATCAATGATTCAGACTGTTGGACGAGCCGCAAGAAATATCAACGGAAAGGCTATTATGTATGCTGATAAGATCACCAAATCGATGCAGGCAACGCTCGATGAAACGGAATACCGTCGTGCCAAACAGATGAAATACAATGAAGAGAATGGGTTGGTTCCACAAGCTTTAAACAAGAAAATTTCCGAAAGTCTAGTTGGCAGAAGTAAAGATTTCCCTGATGAAAAATACACTCAAAAAGAAATCCTTCAAAAGGTTGCCGAAGCCAAAGCAAGCTATGCGACTGAAGATATCGAACAGATGATCGAACAGAAGCAGAAAGAAATGGAAGCCGCTGCAAAAAACCTTGACTTTATTAAAGCTGCCAAATTAAGAGATGAAATCGCAGCCCTGAAAGGTTAATAATTTTTCATAGCTGATAAAAAATATTCAGGCGGCATCTTTGATGCCGCCTGAATATTTTAAAATTTATAGGTCTTATTCTTTAGTTCTATCATAACTTACCGCTCCACGAATCGGAATCAGGAGATCCATCAAACCGTTGAGCTTTATTTCATAAATCGTTGAAAGCTGCATTCCAAGTTTGCCTTTTGGCATTCCTTTGCGGTAAAACCATTCAAGGTAACTTATTGGGAGATCCGCCAGAATTGTTCCTTCATATTTCCCGAAAGGCATTTTAACGACACATATTTCTTTTAATATTTCCGGGTTTATTCCTTCCACAGTTTATAATTTATAATATTAAATCAATTTTATTTTCCAGTTCATCGTCATCATCCGGAAGTTTGAGATCGGGGGTACCATCATCAGAGAATTCATTTCTATATACCTGAATCAGAAGAAGAGTAAGGGAAATAAGTATCGGCCCGAAAATCAGTCCCATAAATCCAAACAAACTCATCCCCATGATAATTCCGAATACGGTGTTCAACGGATGGATATCTTCTAGTTTTTTCAATAAGGTGAATCGTAACAAATTATCCGTTAATCCTACTATCACAAGACAGTAGCCCGCCAGAAAAAGTCCGTTTCCTGTATCTCCTTCCGCAATCATGAAAATACAAACCGGGATATAAACAACTGCTGCACCGACAACCGGAATCATGGAAGCCGCTGCTGTTAATGCAAAAAGTAAGACCGGGCTTGGAGCACCAAAGATAAAATACCCGATCATAGCTACCAATCCCTGTCCCAATGCTACAACCGGAATACCGATAGCATTCGCCATGATCAGTTTTCTCATTTTTTCTCCAATCAAAGAGATATTTGCTCTCTTTAACGGTGCGGATGAAGTCAGGATTCTCTCAAAAAGCCTGGGTTTCTCCAGCATAAAATACAGAATGAAATACATGGAAATCACTACTGTAAGTGTATTAAAAGTGCTGCTTAAAGCTGTTGTGGAAAACTTTGCCACATTATCTTTAAGTTTTGCCATATTATCCTTACTCAGAATATCAAAACCTGTTTTTGAATAGATATAGGAATGGATCTTTTCCAGAAAAACATTGAATTTTTCCATATAAGCCTGCGCATTTCCTAGTTTCTCCAACAAAAGATCTGCTATAAAATAAATGGGCAGAATAATGATAATCAAACTCGCCAGCATCAATACAGTAGATGAAAGCCACGGTTTCCATTTTTTTTCTTCCTGAAGATAAAAATTATATTTCCGGCACACTACATAAATAGTGATCGCCCCCAGAACTGACGGGATGAACATAGCCAGTTTAAAGCAAATCAGTCCCGTTAATATCAGGATAATGGCAAGCAGGAAAACCTGTTTTATAGTGACACTGCTTATTTGTTTATCTCTGTCGATCATTTATTATTTATATGTTATTTGTCTTGGCTTCCCTAAAAAGGCACAATAGGCAGAATACATTACCGCCATAATGAATGGCATAGTAATGATGATCCCGATACAACATGCAAAAATTCCACAGAAGCTCAGGATAATCCCAATAAATGACGCTCCCAGAAATGTGCCATAATTCTCTTTTGCTATATTGAATGACTTACTTATAGCATCTATCGCAGAAGCATTTTCAAAAAGAAGTACGGGATATCCTATAAGGAAAAACGGCAGGACAAAAAAGAAAGGGATAAAACATAAAAAAAATGAAATCCCTAGTACAATTTCCATGATCAGTGCGTAAATAATGATATTCACGAAATTCTGACGATACCCGATAAACAGATCGGTAAATTCAACCGTATTTTTTGTATTGTATTTGTTGATGATATAGATCAATCCTACATACAGAGGAGCAAGCAATAGCGTAAAAAGACTGGAAATAGAATAATATAAACCAAACCCCGGTGTTTCCCAATATTTTATTCTTCGGAAATCACCATCGTAATCTCTGAAATTTTCAAAACTACTCCAAGAACTGAAACCGGTAATAGCCTGTATTACCATGTCTCCCAATATATAAATGATTACTGCGACAATAGCATACAATATGATTCCTTTATACATTTCAAATGCGTGTGAGATGATGGAGCCCGTATTTCTTTCCGGAACAAAGCCCCGTTGATCAAATTCGTTAAATTCTGACATGGTGTTTATTTTTTTTAATGTTAGACCAAATTTAATTTATTTTGGTAAAAAAAATACCAAAGCCTTACTAAATTTAACTTTCTTCAGGAAAAATGGTTTTATAAAGTGAATAGATCATGGCATTCCAAAAAGGAAATGTGAAAAGTGCACCAACAAAAAATAAAGCAAATCCTATGTATTTAAAGAAAATAGTCACCATAACACACACCAGTATTTCAATAAAATACATTTTCAACGCTTTAAAATTCAAGTAGATAGCCTCAAAAATCCTTTTATTCTTAAAAAACATAACAGGAGCGACTAAAACAGTAACACAAATCCAGATCGCAGCAAGAATTATCGTTTGAAAGGTGTAAACAAAAATAAGATACCAGAAAATAAAATAGCCTATGTATTTAAAAAAGTTCAAACCATTGTAACCTACGAACAGATCCGCCAGCTCAGGTTTCTCTCCCAGATCTATTTTTCTGTAAACCTGATAAAAGCCGATATTTAAAGGATACAGGAAAATAATTGTTCCCGTGATCCATAAAGAAAAACTTTGGAAACTGTCTGTTGCATTCATCTTACTTACTTCAGCCAGATAAACTTCCGCGCCCTGTTTCAGGTATTTTGCGGCTTCCATATACTGACCAGTTATTCCGTATTTAAAATCACATAAAAAGAAAACCGTCATAAGAATCCCAAAGTATATGATTGAAAATATGAGTTGAAAAATCAAAGTCTTATTCCAGTAAAAAAAGGCCTGCTTCAATATAAAATCTATTCCCGGTTTCTGAGGATATTTATTCTGCATCAAAAAATTTTGTGCAAAAGTAAACATCAATAAGTATTTTTGCCGAATGTTTTCAGCAAATCATCAAAAATTTAACGAAATGGATGAACTTTCTCTTCAGAAGGTTCCCTTTTTCTTTATCATTGATTTCCTTTCGGAGAATGTAGAAACATTCAAAGAAAACGAAATTGAAAAATCAGGTTTAATGGTTGATTTTCAATCATTTTCAAACTCAAAAACAACCCATAAATTAGATAAAAAAATCGAGTGGAAATCCTTTCCTGAAACACTGGAAAGCTTCAAAACCGGATTTGATGAGGTTCAGAAAAATATCCGATTAGGAAACTCATATCTGGTAAACTACACAAGAAAAACGAGAATAGAGACCAATCTGAGCCTCGAAGAAATTTTTTATCATTCAAAAGCCAAGTATAAAGTTTTTTATAAAGATTTTTTTGTATTTTTTTCTCCTGAAACATTTGTAAAGCTCATCAACGGCAAAATCTTTACCTATCCCATGAAGGGTACTATTGATGCCTCTGTGGAAAACGCGCAGGATGTTCTGAAGAACGATAAAAAGGAAAAGGCCGAACATTATACTGTTGTAGATTTGCTTCGTAATGATCTGAGCATGGTGGCGGATGAAGTGAAAGTAGATCAGTTTCAGCATATCGAACTCATTAAAACACAGCAAAAAGACCTGTACGCAATGAGCTCCGAGATTTCAGGGGTTATAAAACCTGAATTTAAAGGAAAGATCGGCAGTATGATGGAAAAACTGGTTCCTGCTGGTTCTATCTTAGGAGCTCCAAAACCAAAAACGCTGGAAATAATCCTTAACGCGGAAGGATATAACAGAGGTTATTATACCGGTGTTTGCGGATGGTTTGACGGTGAAAATCTGGACAGCTGTGTCATGATACGTTTTATTGAAAAAGAGAATGATACCTTATATTTCAAAAGCGGTGGCGGAATAACGCATATGAGTAAACTGGAAGACGAATATCAGGAAATGAAAAATAAAATTTATGTACCAATTCATTGAAAGCATTAAAGTAGAAGATCAGGAAATTTTCCTTTTGGAATTTCATCAGAAAAGAGTCAACGAAACTTTCGCCCATTTCGGGAAAGAAGGCTCTATTGATCTTGCCAAGATCTTTAAAAACCTCAACCATGATGAAGACGGTCTCTTTAAGCTGAGAATTGTATATGATCTTGATAAAAGAATCAGAACACAGATGATTCCTTATGCTATTCCCGAAATAGAAGATTTTCAACTGGTTGAAAACAACAGCTTCGATTATTCCTTTAAGTTTGAAGACCGTAAGGAACTGGATAAAATGAAGATGAAAGCCAAAGCAGAGGAGATCATAATCGTTAAAAACAATCATATCACGGATACATCATTTTCCAACCTTTTATTCCTGAAAGGGAAAGACTGGTTCACACCAAACACTTACCTTTTGAACGGAGTACAAAGGCAAAATCTTTTGAAAATGAAGAAGATAAAAGAGACAGAAATCACTTTACAAAACATCAAAGAATTCTCTCATTTTCAGATCATTAATTCTTTGAATGATTTTGATGATATGTTTATTTATCCTATAGACAGAATCAGCAATTTACCCGGCAATGAAGAGTATCTGGAATTCTAATTCTCCTTCAGAAAATTGAAATAGGCTTTTAAAACATCTGCACTGTTCTTTCCGTAGGTATTCACTTCCAGGATCTTTGGTTTCGTATCTGGTTTGAAGAAGTTTTCCATCACCCTGTCCAACGTTGCCTCATCGTCAACTTTCGTATAAGAGAAACCGAAATGTTTGGCAAGATGCTCTGCATTTTTATGATGCTTTGTAGCAATAAATTCATCCAGTGTATTCGGATTAGCATTTCCCGGCCCCGGAATGATCTTGAAAATATTTCCTTCTCCATTATTGAAAATAATAATTCTGACAAATGGAGGAATATACTGATTCCAAAGACCATTAATATCATAGAAAAAGCTCAAATCTCCCGTGATTAATAATGTCGGATTGGCATTTTTAATAGCAAATCCCATTGCCGTTGAGGTAGAACCGTCAATACCGCTCGTTCCTCTGTTGCAGTAAATCTTTCTTTTCCCAAAATCGAATAACTGCGCATATCGGATCGCAGAACTGTTACTGAAATGAATATTGTAGTTTTCAGGAATAGTTTGTGATGCTTTGTTGAAGAAATAAAAATCCGAGTACTCAACCAGATTCAGAAACTGCTGATGTTTAAGGTCTTTTTTATCCCTTAAAATATCCCAGAGATTGTAATAAGGTCTTGGTTCAAGAGTAATGAATTTCAATAATTTAGAAAAGAAAACTTCCGGCTTTACTTCAATCTTTTCAGTTAAAGAAAAATATGTATCCGGTTGCCAAACTTCATCCAGATGCCAATGCTGCTTTGGACGTGCACTTCTCAGAAACTGTTTTACCTTTTTAGAAACCACATTCTGCCCTACAGTGATCAAAAGATCGGGCGCATATTTTTTATAATCTTCTTCCGTAAAATTGAAAATATAGCGGTCAATATTCTTAAAGAATTTTTCATGATACAAATTGGAATTCGCCTCACACAAAACCACAACAGAATGGTTTTTAACAAGCTGAGTCAACTGATTTTCCAATTCCGGGCTGTAATCTCTGGTTCCCACTAAAAGTAAGATCCTCTGTGAAGTATTCCATTCTGCAACCAGATTAGATGGGATCTCATACTCTTTTTGCTTGATGGTTTTCTCAACCGTAGGAAAAGTAGGCAATTCAGAAACCAATTCATACAAAGGTTCTTCTAAAGGAATATTAATATGAACCGGACCCTGCTTTTCAAAACAAAGCTCGATAGCTTTTTTAATGATTTCAAAATTAATGTCCTCTGCATTTTCCTTACTGTCTTCCAATAGTTGGAAATCCCCGTAAGAATGCTGATGGAAGATTTCATTCTGACGGATCGTTTGTCCATCAAAAATGTCCACATAATCCGTTGGCCTGTCCGCAGTTAAGATCAAAAGAGGAATATTCTGATAAAAAGCTTCAGTAATGGCAGGATAATAATTCGCTGCAGCAGAACCGCTTGTGCAGGTAATCGCCACCGGTTTTTTCTCGCTTCTTGCCATTCCCATTCCCACAAAGGCAGCACTTCTCTCATCCACAATGCTGTAACAGTTGAAGCTGTCTATTTCCGAAAAATGGATTGCTAAAGGGGCATTTCTGGATCCGGGTGAAATAACAACATCTGAAATTCCGTACTGCTGAAGAAGATGGGCAAGTATCTGAATACTTCTTTTGGAAGAATATTTTTTCATAGGGCAAAATTATAAGTTTTTACCGGATTATTAAATTTAATTTTAGGCATATTAAATTGTTTCAAAAATGAATTTTCATTGAAAACTTTTGTAAATTGGCTACAATCTTCAAACCATTTTTTAAAGACTAATGATCATAATTTCTGTCCTGATCCATATTTTAGGAAACCATCTTCCAAAATGGACGCTTCAAAAAGCTCAACAAAATAATCCAATCATAAAACTGTCAGGTTTGTTTATTGATTTTTTCATAGCATTTTTAATAATTTTTTTAGTTCAATTATTATCCCCAAAAGGTTATTATATCGACAATAAAGATGCGATCTATGGATATGAATTCAGCGATGTAATGAAAGAAATAGGTTTTGAAGATGGAGACAAAATTGTAGCTGTTGATCATCAACCTGTAGGAAAAGCCACCGAAATCACTATGGCTATTGTAATGAATTCTATCATAACAATCAATAGAGATAACAGGAATATAGATATTCAAATCATTGATGAAGATAAAATGAAGATTCTGGAGTCTAAGGATATTCCTGTGAAAGTCAAACTGACTCCCAATGTAAAAGGAGAAGAAATAAAGGAAATAAAGCGAACTAAAGAAAAGTTTAGCTTTATAGATGTTTTAAAAGGTTATCAAATTAATACTAAAGGAGCTTATAACTTTATCAATCCTGAGAGAGACTATAAAAAAGTATCCGGTATCAACTTTAGCGCCAATAGCTTGAAAGAGAAAATGGGCGTATTAGCTTTTACCTGTCTGATTGTAGCTATTTTAAATTTGCTGCCATTACCGGGATTCAGTTTGGGAAATTTTATTATTTCGATCATTGAAAAAAAGAGACGCAAATCATTCGATACCAGGAAAAAGAATATCATCGGCTTTAGTACTGTTTTCCTTGTCGTTATTTTTATTTTATATCAGCATTTTTGAAACCTATGAAAATACTTAGGTCTGAAACCATTCTTCCCGGTAATTGATCATTTCTTTCACCATTTGGAACAGATCTGGAAATTTAGCTCTAAATTCATCGGGAGTTTCGAAGAAGTGCTCCAGAATTACAGAAATAAATTCATCATTATTGGCAAAGGCATATTTTCTAAGGTAACCGGAATTATACAACTGAGCATACTTGCTTTTATCTTTTAACAATTCCATTATTTTCCTGTAACCCTTCTCAAAATCATGCTCCGCAACGGTCAGTGAACGCGATCTTGTAACCCTTGAAGAAGAAAGAATGGCATGCGAAAATTCGTGAATACCAAGATTATAATTATTATCATCAATCTTTATGCCCTCAAAAAAATGCTTCCAGGAAAGCACAACCACTTTAAGATGCGGATTAAACTCTCCTAAATGATTATTCTTCGTAATATTTGAATAATAGTAATCCGGATACAGCAAAATTTTATTAAAATTTTTGTTCAAATAAATATGCATCCCAAACGTCAGTTGCGCATAGCACGAAGCTATTAGGATTTTCTTTTCTTCATCGGCTTCCATTCCCTGTCTTCCAATGATTTGATATCTTTCTAAAAATGAATAGACCCTTGTATCAAAACTCCTTTGGAATTCAGGTTTTAATCTCCTATAAAACGAATAATGCTGCCAAATTATATTCTTCTGAGACTCCGAAAGTTTTTTTGCAAAAAAATTGTAATGAATATATCTCGGATTTCTGGACACCACTTTCCTAACCTTTTCCACGCCGAAAAACAAACCCGTAAAAAACAGAGAAAAGCCTATTTGTAAATAGCTTTTTGTCAGCCAAAACCAGAATAAAGAATACACAACGATCACCAATACAGCACCTGTTGTACTTTTGAAAAATTTTCTCATTTTACGATAAGTCTTTAACAAAAATAATTTAAAAAATGTAATTTAGCCGTACATTAAATTTCTAAAAATGGATAAAATACCTAGTGTAGACCTGCGTGATTTCCTTTCGGGTGACCCGGAACGCAAACAGAAATTTGTAAATGAAATCGGAAAAGCTTATGAAGAAATTGGTTTTGTTGCTTTAAAAGGCCATTTTCTTGATGACAAACTAGTGGATGAATTGTATGTAGAGGTAAAGAACTTTTTTGACCTTCCTGTGGAGACGAAACAGAAGTATGAAATCCCGGGAATCGGCGGACAGAGAGGCTATGTAGGATTCGGTAAAGAAACTGCTAAAGGCTTCAAAAAAGGAGATCTGAAAGAGTTTTGGCATTTCGGACAGTATTTGTCTGATGATTCTAAATACAAATCTGAATATCCTGATAATGTTACTGTTGACGAACTTCCTAAATTTAATGAGGTAGGAAAACAGGCATATAAAATGCTGGAAAAAACAGGACAGTACGTTCTGAGAGCACTTGCTTTATATCTTGGGTTAGATGAATTCTATTTTGATGATAAAATTGCGGAAGGAAATTCTATTTTAAGACCAATCCACTATCCTCCGATCACGGAAGAACCGGATGATGCCGTAAGAGCAGCCGCACACGGAGACATCAACCTGATCACACTTCTGATGGGAGCGCAGGGAAAAGGACTTCAGGTGCAAAACCATAAAGGAGAATGGGTGGATGCCATTGCACAACCGGATGAACTGATGATCAACGTTGGAGATATGCTATCCAGACATACCAACAACAAATTGAAATCCACGATTCACAGAGTTGTAAATCCTCCGAGAGAGTTATGGGGAACTTCCAGATACTCAATCCCTTTCTTTATGCATCCGGTGAGTGAAATGTCTCTGAATGCTCTTGAAAACTGCGTGGATGAAAACAATCCAAAACTCTATGAAGATACTACAGCAGGGGAATTCCTTCATGAAAGGCTTATAGAATTAGGATTAATCAAAAAATAATCAAAGAAAAGCTTTTGAATTTAAATTTTTAATCATATCTTTACTTTACTATCAAATTTTAAATCAAAATATGAAAAATTTAAAAAAAACTAAGTAAAGACCAACTGAAAAGTATTTCCGGAGCAGGAGGAATAAAACTTCCGGAACCTGAATTTTGTATGTATTACTGCAATGGTGTTGTTATTTGCGCAACCTGCAGCAATGATTTCAAATGTCCAGATGACTCGATGTAGAAGATATTATTAATCACGTATTATAAGAAAACCACTCTCGCAGTGGTTTTCTTTTTTTAACCTGAATAAAATTAGTCGAACAACCTCAGCTGCTGATCTTTTGTTCCGGTGAAATTTGAGATAGAAAGTTTAGGAAACTCTTTTCCTTCAAAAAACTTCTTCTTTCCAATCTTAAATGTATCATGAATCATTTCTGCAATATTTCCTTCCCCGATCTGTCTTTTAAAATACCTTTTATCTCCGAGTTTTCCGCCTCTCATAGAGCGGATGAGGTTCAGTACCTTCTGGGCTTTATCAGGATAACAGGTTTCTATCCATTTTATAAAAACAGGTTCCACAGTATCATTCAGCCTCACCAAAGTATAGCCAAAACTTGTAGCTCCGGCTTCAGAAACGGTTTTCAGGATGTTTAAAGGTTCATCGCTGTTCAATCCCGGAATAATGGGCGCCACCATGATGTGCACCGGAATATTGTTTGCTGAAAGTATCTCAATAGCTTTCAGTTTATTTTTTGCGGAGCTGGTTCTGGGCTCCATTTTTCTTCTCAATTCTTCATTAATTGTTGGAATACTTAAAGAAACGGAAACGAGATTCTGTTCCGCCATTGGCTTTAAAATATCCAGATCTCTTAACACCAGTGCATTTTTGGTGAGAACACGTACAGGATGTCTGTAATCCAGGCAAACCTGAAGCATTTTTCTTGTGATCTCAAACTGCCTTTCCGCCGGTTGATAACAGTCTGTGTTTCCTGAAAGTAAAATCGGGGCCGGCTGATAGCCTCTTTTCTGAAAAAATTTCTCCAATAATTCAGGAGCATTTTTCTTGACCATTATTTTTCTTTCAAAATCAATTCCCGCGCTATATCCCCAATACTCATGTGTAGGTCTTGCAAAGCAATAAGAACAACCGTGTTCACAACCCTGATAAGGATTCATGGAATATTCCATGGAAAGATCTTCACTTTTCACCTGATTTACAATCGTTTTCGGAAAAACCTCCGTAAAAGAAGTTTTTACCGTTTCAAATTCCCCCTCTTCCGGCTCAAAGGTATATCTGTCGAAATGATTAATTACATTTCGCTGTGCACCCTGTCCCTTTATAATATTTTCGTTCTGCATTTCTGTTGTAAATTTAAAAGGGTCTGTTCAGAAAATAATGAGTTTTAACACTAAAGTTTTCCACAAAAAAATCCAACACTTTTGAAAGTGTTGGATTTACATAATTATATTATTTTACTACTTCAGTGCATAGAATTCAATTCCGTGATGTTCGTCATCAAGGTTTTTTCCATCAAAGTGTCTGTGATAATCTGAATAGTAGTCACTATATTTTTTATCTTTCTTGTGTAATATTTTTTTTATGCCTAAAAAACTCAGTACTGCCAAAAGACCAACTCCTCCCGCCAGTAAAACTCCTACTTCTTTTTTCATATGCTGTTTTGTTTGATTTTTATTTTTACAAATATTGCAAAAAGCATACCCATGTTATTTTTTAAATTATAATTTTTGTTAACATTGGCTTTGTTTTTTATTAAAATTACAATTCCTCACATTTGAAAATTTTACTTTAAAATGGTTTAATTATTGTATTAAATTATTAAAAAATAACAATATTATGGACAGTTCTGAAAAAATGACCACACTCAGCCAGGTTATGGGAAAGATCTCTCAGAGAGGGATCACAAGAGAATTTAGAATGAACGAATCCGGTGAAATGAAACTCGAAAATTCCGGAAGAAATTATCAGCCTTCTGATCTTAACATCCTTAAGACCTATCGTTTTGAAGGAGACAGCAATCCGGATGATAATGTAGTATTATATATTGTAAAAGATACTGACGGCAATATGGGAATGATCATTGATTCTTACGGAGCCGACAGTAATTATCCCGGCGAACAGTTCGATGCGTTTTTGCGGGATATTCCTATCTATGAAAGCGATGAATTTAATTTTTAGATATAAATCCGAAGCTACTTTGTTTCGGATTTTTCTTTTATTTGCCTTTTCTTTTTAGATTCCTCTTTTCTCCCCTGTTTTGATCCCGCAATTTCATTTTCCAGCTCTTTTACAGATTGCTTTACATCTTTAACTGTGGAAACCGTATTCTTAACTTTTTCTTCTGTTTTATCAGCACCTTTCCCGATCAGTGTCTTTTTAAGTCCACTCTCAATTCCTCTCCAGAACAGATTAAAGAAAGATTTTGTAGGATCTCTTCGTATATCTTCTACCATAACCGTTTCAGGAAGTTTACCGGAATTGGATTTCACCACCATATTAACAATAGCTGTAAGCAATCCTTTCTTTTCCTGGTTATTTTTATCCAAGACTGTAACTTTTAAATCTTTATGTCTGAGATTAAAAGCACCATTTAACCCGGATGGATTTCCTCTGAAATTGAACAGCATCTCCTGAATTGTTCCGGTAGCGGTGACATGCAGATACGGACGGATAAAAGGATTAATTCCTTCTGCCGGAAGATTCACTGTTCTGCCTGAAATTTGAAAAGCATCTTTAGGATCAGCAACATCAAAGTTCCAGTTCACAGACAATGGTGCCAATTTCATAAATGAACAGTCGATATTGATGTCTACACGGGTTGGCTTCCCTTTCCCTTTAGCAGAATTCAGGTTTTTGACATTCATATTGAAATTACTGAAGGTCAGTTTTCCCGGACCCAAACTTTTCGGAGTATCTTCTTCATATTCCAAAACAGAATTTTTTACATCCAGATTATGGACCTGTACCGGAAATTTTATGGAGCGAAGCATCCTTGAATAGAGCGGCTTTTTTTTGGGATCGTCTTTTGGAATCTTACTTCTGAAAATATTAGCATTTGCAGATTGTATCGTAACATTGGATGCATTGATATATTGCTGTTGAGAAAACAGATCCCATGTTCCGTTTGCCGTAATTTGATCCGCTTTCAGATCATAAAGATCTTTTTCCACAGGGATCATTCTGATAAACTGAGCTCTTGAAACAAGTGGCTTCATCGCAAAATCATTAATCTGAACTTTATTTTTATTCAGGTTTAAAAGTCCGACACTTAAGTTATAGAATCTGGTTTTGTAAGCAAAATTCCTGGTTGAAAGTTTATAATCTTTGACTTTCATGGCAATTCCTGCATTTTTTGGATTTTCATTAAGCTCAATATCCTCAATTTCAGCATTAAGGTCATTAAAAGACAAAGGCTGATTGTTTTTTTCATAGGTGACATTTGAGTTTTTTACCAATACCTTTCTTACCAACACCGGAAACTGAATGTCTTTTAGGCCGCTTGTATTACCGGGCTTATTTTCTCCAGCTTTTATTACTCCATTTACATTATCAACCAAAATATCCTTTATGTCAAGATTCAGTTTTTTATCAATGAATTCCCATTTATTAATATGAAAAGCAACCTGATCTGCGACCAAATCCATTGAGGTTTTGGCAATCGTACCCGTGTGAGAAACCACGGAAATGTTTTTCAACTCTCCTCCTTTAGGATTCAAAGCCACGGTTTTCACTTTGAAATCCTGATGATTGGAATAATGAATATCCTCTCCCAAAAACCTGAAGCTTTTGTAACCGACCGGGATTGCATTTTGCAGAGTTTCTTTGTTTAGTTTTAACTGATTGACATTAAGATTCAGCCTTTTTGCAAAAAATAATTTATCTCCGTTCGGCTTCATGACCTGAACGGTTGCATCATTGAGATTTACATCCTGTAGATCAACTTCATAATTCCAAACTTTACCCGGCTTTTTAACGACCGAATTGGTGGTATAAACGGAAAGAATGGGATTCTGGAAATCGGCATTGGCTAAAGAAATTTTATTTTTCTTCAACACCACATCTTTAAAGCTCATCTTTTGAATATCGAACTGGTAAAGCTTCCTTTTATGGGGATAGGATCTTTTGAACTGATCAAACGTCAGTAAAGGAATAAGCTTAAAGTTTTCAACGGACATTTGCCCATTATTTGTGGTGATCTTATCAATATTAAGGGTATAAATATCGTCCGGACGAAAGAAAAATCTTTCTCCTTTAATATTATACCGGTCAAAAACAATGGGAAGTTTATTCTCTACGGATTCTTCTGTCATCTGAAGATTCTCAACGAATAAATCAAGTTGCTGAACCGACAGAAATTTCTGTTTCGTATGCTTGAAAATGTTAATATTTCCGTTATTGATCCTGATATTTTCAAACAATACGGGATTTCTTTTTTTCCCTGTCTTATTATCTACGGGTTTAGCCAGAATAACATTTAAATTAGGTCTCGACAATAATAAATCTGAAGAGTTGATCTGCTTGTTGAAAATGGCATCATATATTCCGAAACGACTGATCTTTAATGTATCTATTGTCCCCTGAATACCAATTACATTGATATTCTGCGGATTTTTACTGTTTACGGCAATTCCTGTCGAAATAATATTTCCTGTTCCTAAGTCTACATCTAAGGTTTTATAGGAAACTTTATAATCTGTATTGTTTTTGATGTATTTCGGCAGTTGGGTTTTCAGCCAGATGTTTAGCCCGAAGTTGGCCAATAAAAAAATTATCAGCAAAATCCCCAAGCCAAACAGAACCTTTTTAACCCATTTGTTCATAATTGTAATTTAACGATTACAATTATAAATATAACATTAATTTTTTACATCCAAGCTAATCACATATCCTTCGTGTCCTCTTACATTAATGAAATCGCCGCCTTCAAAACCAAGATACTGTCCTTTAATTCCGGTGAGTCTTCCGGTAAACTCCGGTTTTTTATCTAATGTGAAAGAAGTTACCTTTTCCGGCTTTTCAAAAGGATAATCAAATTTCCAGAGGTTTTCTCCTTCACTGTAAAATTTTTGAAAATCTTCCGGGAAATACTGTCTTATCTTTTGCTGGAAATCTGCCAGATCCATTTCACCTTCGAAATCGTCCTGCAGCATCTTTTTCCAACTGGTTTTGTCCGGAACATGCTGTTTCAGGGCTACTTCTATCATCCCTGCTTCGTAACGGTTTTCAGTTCTGGCAATAGGCAATGCAAATGTTGCTCCCTGATCGATCCATCTTGTAGGGATCTGTGTATTTCTTGTAACTCCTACTTTCACCTCTCCCGTGTAAGCCAAATAAACTGTATGAGGCTGCAACTGAATCTCTTTTTCCACTTCCAGATCACGTTCTGCTACCCCAAGATGAGCGGTAGAAAGTTCAGGTCGGATGATGGTATCACTTGCATAAGGGCTTTCAAAAAAACAGTTCTTACAAAACCCCATTCTGTAAATAGGCTTACTTTCTGCGCAATTTACACACTGAAATCCGATATGTTTTATGGTTAACTCTTTCCCAAACAACTCATTCATGTGGATCAGATCACCAGAAAGGTTAAGATAATACTGAATAGGTTGAGCATCATAACTCGTCATCTTTAAAATTTGCCCTTGGAACTGCATATAGATCTATTACTTTTTTTAAGTAAATTTAAGGATTATATTTTCAAATCGTAAATTTTATATTTTTGCCCAATAAAAAACCACAGATGATTTATCTTGTAACCGGCGGAAGCGGATTCATAGGCTCCCACTTAGTAGAACAACTGCTTAAGGAAGGACATTCTGTCATAAACATTGACAACTTTGATGATTTCTATAATTATCAGATAAAAATTAAAAATACATTAGAATCAATAGGGAAATCTTCTGACTTTGAATTCCATGATAAAGAAACGGATATTGAACATTTGATTTCCATTTCAAAATCAAGCAACTATACCCTATATTATCAAGATATAAGGGATAAGGAAGGACTTGAAAGAATATTCAGAGAGCATTCTATTGATCTGGTGATTCATTTGGCGGCACTTGCCGGAGTTCGCCCTTCTATTGAGAGGCCTTTGGAATATGAAGAGGTAAATATCCGCGGGACAATGAATCTTTGGGAACTCTGCAAAGATTTCAACATCAAAAAATTCATCTGCGCTTCATCCTCCAGCGTATATGGCAACAATAAAAAGACTCCTTTTGAGGAAACCGATAATGTCGACAATCCGATTTCACCCTATGCAGCCACAAAGAAATGCGGGGAGGTTTTAGGACACGTCTATCATCAACTGTATCAGATCGACAT
>JAFAAJ010000086.1 GCA_023426625.1 Bacteroidota bacterium | reverse complement strand
GTGCATCACTCGTGAATTATCTCCATTCCAGGTTAAGGTTCCGAAATATCCTGAAGTTTTTAAAGCGGCATTGATCCTGATTTTATTAACACTTAAAACCGACTGAACTAATGCGTAACTGTCTGTGGAATTGATCACGATCCCGGCTATTCCTTTCGGAGCCATAACGCCCATTTGTGGAAACACGCCGTCTCTTTTCCCGCGATTGATCGTAAAATAATTGTTTCTCCTGTTGATACTGTTAAAGACAATCTCCCCATCTACAAATGTATAGATCTGTCCTCCTCCCAACGTATCATGAACTTTTCTGAAAACAGGGTTCTTCGTTCCTTCTTTTCCGTAAAGCTGCATCATTAAGGCTTTATTCTGAGCTACAAGATCTTCGTTGATCTGCTTCAGCTTAAGGTAAGAAACCCCTTCATCAATATATCCTGAAACCCAAGAATTGAAAGCAGCCGTTTGGCCCGCGATCCAGGATTTCTGCATGGCATTTTTAGAGAATATCAGAACCAGAGCAATAATTTGCAAGAAAATAAAGAAGACAAAAAGAGCGTTCTTCGAAAATAATCTCAGCAAAAATCCCATTCAGATATAAGGTCGTAAAAAGTTAAAATTATTTAATCAAGAAATTGAACTTATCCATATTCTTAAGTGCAATACCTGTTCCGCGTACTACGGCTCTCAACGGATCTTCCGCCACAAATACAGGAAGTCCTGTCTTTTTGTGCAATCTGTCCGCAAGACCTCTCAACAATGCACCACCTCCTGCAAGGTAAATACCTGTTTTATAGATATCAGCAGCCAATTCCGGTGGTGTTAAAGAAAGAGTTTCCATCACGGCATCTTCAATTCTGATGATAGATTTGTCTAATGCACGTGCAATTTCCTTATATCCAACCATGATTTCTTTTGGCTTACCGGTGATAAGGTCTCTACCCTGTACCGGGATATCTTCGATATCCACATCAAGATCTTCAACAGCGGATCCTACTTCAATCTTTACTCTTTCCGCTGTTCTTTCTCCGATATATAAGTTATGATGAGTTCTTAGATAATAAGCAATATCATTAGTAAATACATCTCCTGCAATTTTTACGGATTTATCACAAACGATACCTCCTAGAGCCACCACAGCAATTTCCGTTGTACCTCCACCTATATCGATGATCATATTTCCTTCCGGTTTTTGAACGTCAATTCCAACCCCTATTGCAGCTGCCATTGGTTCATAGATCAATCTTACTTCTTTAGCATTTACTTTTTGTGCAGAGTCTCTTACCGCTCTTTTTTCCACCTCAGTAATTCCTGAAGGGATACAGATCACGATTCTTAACGCCGGCTGAATAAGTTTACCTTTAATTCCCGGAATTTTTTTAATGAATTCTTTGATCATGTGTTCAGAAGCATGGAAGTCTGCAATAACCCCGTCCTTCAAAGGACGAATGGTCTTGATATCTTCATGAGTTTTTCCCTGCATATGCTTTGCCTGCTCCCCTACTGCAATTGGTCTGCCTGTTGAACGCTCTATGGCAACAATAGAAGGCTGATCAATAACAATTTTATTATTATGGATAATAAGGGTATTAGCAGTTCCGAGGTCAATTGCAATTTCTTGCGTGAACATATCAAATAAACTCATATATTTCTTCTGATTTTAAGTTTACAAAGATATAAATTTAAGGCAACGAATAAAATCCAACAGCTATATAATTTGGTTAAAATTTTATTAAAATTTGAAAATGTTTTTTAACGATTGACAGCTAAGAATTTACACGTTAAAAGTTACAGTCATACATATTATAATTTATAGTTTTTTACGATAATTATCATATACATTTTCAGAAAGTGGTTTAGTAAAAAAAACGTAAATTTGCACTGCTTATGTTACAGTATTCCAATACGCATCAGACATCCAATTTTGCCGTACTTTCTATAAGCTACGAAAAAGCTGACGGAGAAACACGGGGGAAGTTTGCGTTTTTTGATGAAAATATTAAAAATTTCGTTTCCCGAATTCATGATGAAAATTTAGGAGACGCCTTTGTGGTATCTACCTGTAACAGAACGGAGATATATACTACCACTCCGAACTATCTCTTAGTAGCGGAAGAATATTGTAAAACCATCGGAGTAAATCTTACGGATTTTCTTCAGTTTGCCAATATTTTAACGAAAGAAGAGGCTTTAACACATCTATTCCGAGTGGCAGCCGGACTAGAAAGCCAGATCATTGGTGATTTTGAAATCATCGGACAGATCAAAAAAGCCTATAACCGTTTTAAAAAAGAAAGACAGAATTCTAATCCTTACTTGGAAAGAGCGATCAATTCCGCTATTCAGATCTCGAAAAGGATTAAAAACGAAACGGGAATTTCCAACGGAGCAGCTTCCGTTTCCTATGCCGCCGTTCATTACATCCTGAACAGCCAAAAAAGAATTGCTGATAAGAACATCCTTCTTTTAGGAGTTGGAGAGATCGGTCAAAATACGGTTGAAAATTTGGTTAAGCATGTTTATCAGCCTAAGATAAAAATTGCGAACCGAACTCAGGAAAAAGCAGAAAAGATCTCTCAGAAGTACAACATTCCGCATGTTGACTATGCTGATTTCGATAAAGAATTAAAAAATACCGATATCCTGATTGTAGCAACAGGAGCCAAACATCCTATCATCAATTCCTCTCATTTCCCGAACGGAAAAGAAACTTTGGTAATAGACCTTTCTATCCCGCACAATGTGGAGAAAGATGTCATCAATAATGAAAATGTAACTCTTGTGGACGTGGATGATCTCTCCAAACAGATTCAGGAAACCATTCAGCAGAGGGAAAAAGAAATTCCGAAAGCCGAAATGATCATCAAGGAAATGACAAAAGATTTTCTTGAGTGGGAGAAAAAAAGAAGACTGGCTCCCAATATCCATCATTTCAAAGCGGTCTTGAAAAACATGGAACGCAATGAAATGCACAACTTCTACAGAAAAAATAAATATATTGATATAACGGATATGCAGCTTTCTGACAGAATGATACAGAAAATTACAAACCGTTTTGCAAAATATATCATCGATAATCCTTGGAAAGCCGAAGAAATTAGTAAATTAATGCACGAAATTTTAGTTGAACAACCAAACAACGAATTCAATGAAAAGCATTAGAATCGGAACCAGGAATTCCGCACTTGCATTATGGCAGGCCAGAGAAGTTGCAAGGCACTTACAAAACAATAATTATTTAACAGACATTGTTCCCATTGTTTCATCCGGTGATAAAAACCTCACACAGCCCCTTTATTCATTAGGAATAACCGGTGTTTTTACGAGAGATCTGGATATTGCATTATTGAATGATGAAGTTGATATTGCCGTACATTCTTTAAAAGACGTTCCTACAC
>JAFAAJ010000100.1 GCA_023426625.1 Bacteroidota bacterium | reverse complement strand
CTCTCAGACAAAAAAGAAAGATACTACCGCTAAAGTAACCGATATTGAGGAAGTTGTTTTCCAGAAAAAAGTGACCGGAAGAACCAACGACCTTACCACTGTGAAAATTTCGGCTAAAGATGCTCAGCAAGTAGCGAGTATTTCCGGGGGAATTGAAGGAATCATCAAAACATTACCTTCCGTAAACTCCAATACCGAACTTTCTTCGCAGTATATGGTTCGTGGCGGGAATTATGATGAAAACCTGATCTATATTAATGACATCGAGATTTACAAACCTTTCCTGATCAGAAACTCACAACAGGAAGGTTTAAGTATCATTAATCCGGATATGGTTTCAACGGTGAACTTCTCTGCAGGAGGCTTTGAGCCAAGATACGGCGACAAAATGTCTTCAGCATTAAATATCTATTACCGTGAGCCTGAAAAATTCGAGCTTTCCGGTGAAGCAAGTTTAATCGGAGGCAGACTGACTACAGGATTTGCTTCAAAAAATAAGAAATTAACAGCTTTGTTTTCCGGGAGATACAGAAACACAAATCTGGTTCTTAATACTTTAAATGAAGACACAGATTTTAATCCTAAATATTGGGATTTTCAGTCTTACATCAATTATCACATCAGTCCGAAATTTTCCTTATCCTTCATAGGTTATTACTCTAAAAACGAGTATGAAATGATCCCTAAAGAAAGAAGTGTGGATTTCGGAACCGTTCAGATGCCGCTTAACCTTACGGTTTTCTATGATGGTAAAGAAGATGATAAGTATAAAAATATGATGGGTACGGTTTCCATGAATTATAAACCATCCGATAAATGGAGGTTTACCCTGGACAGCTTTGCTTATCAGAACAGAGAAAGAGAATACTATAGCATTGCTTCGGCTTATATTTTACAGACATTTGATCCTATCACAGGAATTCCTGTTACCACTTACGATGTAGGCGGGCAGATAGAACATGCAAGGAATGATCTGTTTGTAAGAACTTACGGAACCCAGTTCAGAACCCGTTTTTCACCCAATGTCAATACGGATATAGAACTTGGATTCAAATATGAAAAAGAAAACCTGAAAGACTTCACCAATGAATGGAAATTACTGGATTCTGCGGGATACAGTATGCCAAGACCTTTGGATGATCCAAGATTTGGGGATACTTCCGATCTCGAATTGTTCTACAGAATTTCAGGAAACAATCACATCGAACCTACCAGATTATCTGCTTATGCACAGTATTCTCAGAAGTTTTTCTGGGGAAGCAGTAAAGTATATATAAATGCCGGAGCCAGAGTTTCTAACTGGAGCTTTAATAAAGAGACGATCTTCTCGCCAAGAGCTCAGTTTGCTATAAAACCGGATTGGGAATCTGACATGTTGTTCAGACTTTCAGGAGGGATATACTATCAGTCGCCCTTCTATAAGGAGATCAAAGACCTGAATGGTAATTTCAATTCTGATATAAAATCACAGCGTTCTATTCAGGCAATCCTTGCGAATGATTATGAATTTTACATGTATGACCGTCCGTTCAAGCTGACCACAGAAGCATATTATAAAAAAATGGATAATCTGATCCCTTATTATATGGATAATGTAAGGATCCGCTATTCCGGTAAGAATAATGCTTCAGGATATGCTTATGGTGTGGATGCAAGATTATTCGGGGAATTTGTACCAGGAGTTGATTCCTGGTTGTCTGCAAGTTATGCCAGAGTCTATGAAAACATAGATGGACAGGGAAATATTCCTAGACCAACGGATCAAAGATTCAGGTTTGCAATGTTCTATCAGGATTATATGCCGAAATTCCCGTCTATGCGTGTAAATCTTACGGCTATCTATGGAATGGGACTACCTACCGGAGCTCCTGTTTTCACAGATCCTTATACGTATCAGAAAACTCTGCCTTCATACAAAAGGGTAGATATCGGACTTTCAAAAGTATTCATAGATCCGAAAAGCAAAAACAAACCTTATGGTTTCTGGGGTAATTTTGAAGAGCTTACTTTAGGAGTACAGGTTTTCAATGCCTTTAATATCAACAATACAGTGGCTAATCAGTGGATCTCAGATGCTAATACCAATTTAATGTATCCTGTTCCGGTGCGTTTAACTGGGCGTTTCTTTAATGTGAAGCTGGAGTTTAAGATTAAATAAGTTATTAGTTATAGTTATTAGTTATTAGTTATTAGTTATTAGATTGTCATTAAGCACTGATTTGCAGTTATAAAATAAAGCTTCTGGGAAAACTCAGAAGTTTTTTATTTAAATAATACCCGTCATTCGAGTAGGTTTTGCAAAAGCCATATCGAGAAATTATTGTGAAAATATTTTCATTCTATTCATAAAAAAATCAAATCAATCTGAAAGTACAGTATTGATATATAGATCATTAATCGTCATTTCGAGTAGGTTTGCAAAAGCCATATCGAGAAATCAATCCTGAAAGTTCTAAATTCATCCACAATAACACTAAAACGACCTTCTCCCAAATTTTATAACAACAATACTAAATTTTATAACACCCCTTTTTCATAAATTTCTACCTTTGTTTCACAGCTATGAAAAAGATTCTTGCCATATTGTTTTCTGTTTTCTACTTTGGATTCTCTTCCGGAGCGGTGTTCAGTATTCATTACTGCATGGAGGAATTGGTTTCCGTAAGCCGGAAAATTGATGACATTTGTGGTAAGTGTGGCGTTAAAACAAAGAAAGATTGCTGTAAAACGGAGATTAAAATTGTAAAGGTTGATGATTCCAAAACATCAAGTTTACTGACGATTGATTTCGTAATGTACATTCCTGAACCACAGAAACATCAGTTTTTCCTTTTGGACAAGATTTTTTGGAGATCAGAACTTACAACAGTTCAGAACAATGGTCCACCTGATCAAAGTTCTGTCCCCATTTTCATTCAACATTGTAATTTCAGAATTTAAGATCTGTCAGTCGCCAGATAAATATATCGTTATGAGCGACAGGTATTGCCGTAAATTACGGTTCAGGGACAATTTTTATTAATAATTAAATTCTAAAACAATGAAAAAATATATCATTACAGCGGTATTCGCTTTATTCTCAATAATTTCTATCTCTGCCCAATCTAAATCAGATGCGCAGATTTCAAAATTATATCAGAACTATATTGCTATAAAATCAGCGTTAGCTTCTGATAATGCGGATAAAGCTTCAAAATCTGCTTCAGAATTCATCAAAACTGCCTCTGCAGTAGACTATAAATTGATTTCAGAAGGGAATATAAACATTCTCAAAAAAGATGCTACACTCATTTCAGAAACGAGAAATTTAACCAATCAGAGAGAGACTTTTTATAACCTTTCAGATAATATGATCGCATTGACAAAAAAGTTCAAGCTATCATCAAAACCGATCTTTGTACAATATTGTCCAATGGCGGATGGAAACTGGATGAGTGATGAAAGGAAAATCGTAAATCCATATTATGGCAGTTCTATGCTTTCCTGCGGAACGGTAAAGTCAGAAATAAAATAATTAATGTAATTCATTATTGAATAGTTGATT
>JAFAAJ010000323.1 GCA_023426625.1 Bacteroidota bacterium | reverse complement strand
TTTTCTACCATTAAACTTATCGTGGTAGTACGATGCATAACTTGTTTTTTTCGCATCTATGGTATTATTCTTGAAGGAAAAAATACCAAGGGTTGAAATCATCATTATGATTACGAGAATGAATCTTTTCATCACTTTGAATATTTATTGGTTTTGACGGAGCAAAAGTATAAGTAAAGTTATTAGACTCCTATTTTAAATGTTAACAAACGTTAAAATTAAATTAAAAAAAAGTTAAAATCACTTGTAAGTTCCTATAAATAGGGATTTTATGTTGTATTGTTAAAAAGTGTTAAAAAAAAGCCATAAAAGTTAATAGAATTAACTAATTATTGCATATTAAGATTTTAATAAAATCAAAAAAATATTAAAATTCAATACGTTACAAAATATGAAAATATTACGAAATCACCTGTAACATTCAAAAATATCTCCCTGCTTGTTAACAGTGGTGAAAATTCAAAAAAAAGAATAAAATCCTGCTCATACTCTATTAAAGGTCATTTTACTTTTAGTTTTTCCCGCAGAAAAAAGAATTTCGACAATGCTTCTACGAGAAATTTAACTAATTACAATTTCCAAGTTTTAACGAAAATAGAAAAACCAATGAAAAAATCATTGGTTTATATTTTAATTTGGTCTAAACGAGTTCTCCGTACAAATCAAATTCCTCGGCGGAAGTGATTTTCACATTCGCAAAATCTCCTAGCGATATATAGGTATTCTCTGCTGAAACCAAAACCGTATTATCTACATCAGGGGAATCATATTCCGTTCTACCGATAAAATAATTACCTTCTTTTCTATCGAAAACACATTTATAGATTTTTCCTACTTTTTCCTGATTCTTTTCCCACGAGATCTGAGACTGTAGTTCCATAATCTCCTCTACTCTTGCCTCCTTCACTTCCTGTGGAACATCATCTTCCAATACGTAAGCCGTTGTATTTTCTTCATGTGAGTAAGTGAAACATCCTAATCTGTCGAATTTCTGTTCTTTCACCCAGTCTTTCAGTTCCTGGAATCTTTCCTCAGTTTCTCCCGGATAACCAACAATTAGAGTAGTTCTGATCGCCATATCCGGAACTTTCTCTCTGAATTTAGCCAATAAAGCATCGGTTTTTTCATGAGTCGTTCCTCTTTTCATGGACTTCAACAAATCTGAATTGATATGCTGTAACGGAATATCTATATAGTTACAAACTTTCGGTTCTTCACGAATGATATCCAGTACATCTTCAGGGAAACCACTAGGAAAAGCATAATGAAGACGGATCCACTCTATTCCTTCTACTTTCACAAGTTCTTTTAAAAGGTCTCCAAGTGCACGTTTCTTATAAAGATCAAGACCATAATAAGTAAGATCCTGTGCAATAAGAATCAATTCTTTGGTTCCTGCTTTTGCCAGTTTCTGAGCTTCGGAAACCAGTTTTTCTATTGGTGTGGATACGTGTCCTCCTCTCATTAAAGGAATTGCACAGAAAGAACAAGGTCTGTCACAACCTTCTGAAATTTTAAGATAAGCATAATGTTTTGGAGTGGTCGTAAGTCTTTCTCCTACCAATTCATGCTTATAATCTGCACCAAGGTGCTTTAAAAGAATTGGAAGGTCTCTGGTTCCGAAATACTGATCTACATCCGGAATTTCATTAATCAAATCCGGTTTATATCTTTCCGAAAGACATCCTGTAACAAATACTTTCTCTACTTCACCTCTGTTTTTAGCTTCTACGAAATCAAGAATTGTATTGATAGATTCTTCTTTAGCATTATCAATAAATCCGCAGGTATTGATCACAACAATATCTCCTCTGTCTTCATGCACCACTTCTTTGCCATTGGCTTTAAGCTGGCTCATCAAGACTTCGGAATCATAGATATTTTTAGAGCATCCTAATGTAACAATATTGATTTTTTTCTTCCCTACAGATTTTGTACGCATTTTATATTGAATAATAAGTAGTTAGTAATTTTTGTGGGTGCAAATTTAAGCATAAATAAAGAACCATGAGATTTGGTTCTTTATTTAGATTTATTATAAACAATTTGATTGTAACATTAATAAGCCTGTTCATCTCCTCTTACAATATTATATAAGGTTAGGAAAATAATTTTCATATCGAGAAAGAAAGACCAGTTCTGGATATACCAAACGTCTTTTTCAATCCTTTGCTCCATATCTTTGTGTGTAAAAATTTCTCCTCTTGAACCCATTACCTGTGCCCAACCTGTAATTCCGGGTTTTACGATATGTCTTGTCATGTATTTTTTTGTGATCTTATAATACATTTCTGTTTGAGAAATCATATGAGGTCTTGGACCCACAACCGACATATCACCAATGAGAACATTGAAAAACTGCGGTAACTCATCAATACTAGTTTTTCTCATAAAAGCCCCAAATCTCGTCACTCTGGAATCGTTTTTAATTACAGTCTGAACATTCGCTTCCTTGTTTTTTCGCATACTTCTGAATTTAATGCAGTTGAAAGGAACATTATTTAAACCTGATCTTTGCTGTGTGAAAAAAGGCGATTCGTTACTTTCAATTTTAATAATCAGCGCGATTATTGGTGTAAGCCAGGAAAGAATAAAAATAATAACGAACAGTGAAAATACAATATCAAAAGCTCTTTTCAGAAACTGCTTATTGGGGTTTGAAAGAGGTTCCCTTATTAATTTAAGGAAAGGAACTTCATGAACAACATCCAGATAATTGGGTCCTAAATTGGCATGCTTAAAATCCGGAACCATATAAATACGGATCATCTTGTGTTCAGCTATTTCTATAATTTGCTTATAGAGTTCAACATCTATATTGTCGTCACAGAAAATAATATTTTTTATTTCAGTTTTGTTTAGGTCCTGTAAAAGCTGATTAATTCCACCAAGATATTTGTACTTTGCATCCGAACCTTCTGGTGTATAGGTTCCTTTTATCCCTAAAGCCCTACGAAGGTTATTGTTAGAAAGTAATGAAGTTGAAAATTTATTTTCGCCTATCAATACTGTATTAAAGGAATATAATTTCCGACCAAGTCTAACCCGATACTTTTTCCTGTATAGAAAGAGCAAAAACCTGGTCGTTGTCATAAAAAAACCTACAAATAAAAAGTAGAAGATAAGGTTTCTGAAATTTATGTCAACTGAAAAAACCAACCACATGAAAACAATAGAAGTCAATACTAATAAAGTATAAGCTTTGGTAAGCGCATTAAAGTTGAGCGACGATTCTTTAACTTTTAGGCTTTTATAAGGTTGTGTAATCACAATGATAACGAACCATGATACATTGAGAAGAATTAATTGAGTTTTATATTCCTGTGCGAAATCATGCTGATCATATTCGAAAAAATATAACCTTCTGAAAAGAAACAGAAAATTGATAATGATAAAATCAAATATCAGAAAAATTTTGGATAAATGTTTTAAAAAATAAACTAACATACAATCATCAGGCATATCTAGTTTACTTAACATAAGATGTCAGTTCAAATTAAGTAATTCGATATTAGTTTTTATTAGACTTCGAATATATTAAAAATTTTTCAAAGCAAATGTAGGTTGAACCCTGTCTTTATCGGAAAGAATGATATCTTCTTCCGGAAGCTTCCAGTCTATATTTAAATCTGGATCGTTCCACAGAACGCCACCTTCGGAAGCCTTATCATAAAAGTTATCACATTTATAAGAAAATACAGCAGTTTTACTTAACACTGAAAAACCATGACCAAATCCTCGCGGAACATAGAGCTGAAGCTTGTTTTCATCCGTCAGTTCCATAGAAAACCATTTACCGAATGTTGGTGAATCTTCTCTTAAATCCACTATCACGTCCAAAACTTTTCCTTCGAGACACGATACCAATTTGGCCTGGGCTTTATCTCCTTTCTGCAAATGCAATCCTCTAAGAACCCCATAACAGGATTTTGAAATATTATCCTGAACAAAATGACCGTTCATACCGGTAAGTTCTTCAAACTTCTGTTCATTGAATTTCTCATAAAAATATCCTCTGTCGTCTTCAAAGACAGTCGGTTCTATAATATAGCAGTCTTTCAATGGAGTCTTTTTGATTTTCATGTATTGATTATTGCAGTATTAAGATGATCTGTGCAATTTGCGCAAATATAAAAATTTAAAAAGTGACAGAAAAATTAATATGATACGCTCTTATAAATTTCTATCATTGCGGAGAAACTGGTAGTTTTATTATATTCTTTAAAAACTTTCTTATAAGAATTTTCACCCATTATTTTCGCAACATTATTATCCAAGAGATATTCAATTTTTTCTACAGCTTCATCAATAGTATTGTATACAAAACCATTGTAGTTTTCTTCCACCGTATCTTTATTACCCATTACATTACTCACCACTAAAGGTTTTCGCATTGCCATCGCTTCTAGAATCGCTATCGGAAGACCTTCCCATAACGAAACCTGAATATACACATCCAGTTCACTGATTTTTTGCAACAGTTCTTCTCTAGTTCTTACCCATCCAGTCACGTGAATATTAGTTGATTTTATATCGTCAATCAGTTCACCATCACCTATCCATACAAAATTTACGTTCGGCAATTTAGCAGCAATTTCATTAAAGGCTTTTGGATTCTTTTGAGGAGTAAGTCGTCCGATAGTTCCTACGGTAAACGGGCGATCAAAAGTGGATGTTACTATTTTTTTAGGTAATTCGAGATCCACCCCATTTCGTATAAGCACAGTTTTCCCAATTTTTTTTGCCATTTTAAATTCCGTATTTCCGGAAGCAACAATAGTTCCCCCGAATATTTTTGGCATCGCATATTCTATGATTTTAAAAAAGTTTTTTTTAAAAGAAGAAATGTTTTGCTGAACAAACGAGAAGCCGTGAGGCGAATAGAACACTTTATCATTCGGAACAATACCAATGGCTGCTAATCGCCCAATTACTCCTGCCTTTGCAGAATGAAGATGGATAATATCAGGTTTAATTTTTTTCAGTATTTCTCTGGTTTCGAGAATTACTTTTTTGTCTTTTGAAAAGCTGACAGACCTTTGCATTTCCACTTCATAGAGAAAAACATCCGGATGAATTTCTTTATGAAATAATTCTTTATCCAGTTCCACGCGGTTCGGACTGTAGATCAAATGAACTTCACACGATAGGCTGGATTGATTTAGTGCTAAAAAATTGCATAAATCTTTTACGTAGGTATAAACTCCGCCACCAAATGCTTCAACAAACTGAACTATTATAACTTTTTTTGCCAATTATTTACATTTTTGAAATCAATAAATAGTATAATTTATTGTATTTAATATCTTCTAAAACTATTTTACTGTTTGTCTTATTTAAAGATATTTTTTTATTTAAAATTAATTTCAATTCTTTTAAAGGTTTCTCTGCAGTATTAGTAACTTCAAACAGTTGCAATTTATTATAATCCTTAAATTTAGCGGTGTTTTTAAGATTTATTTTTAAAGTTCCTATATCTATTTTTGATGTATTTGCTAAGACAACAGCTAAATCATTTTGCTCGTTCCAATAAGCTAAACTCATCAAATTTTCATCCGATTTATCTATAGCCATTCTTTTATCCAGGCTTTCCGCATAAAGTTTATACGCCCACCAAACAGATCTAGTATTTCCTCTCGGATCCAGTAGTCCATCCATAGAATTGTTCCAACATGTATTTCCTCCATCTTCAGCAGGAGTATCCCAACAGGTTTTGCAGGTTCCTGTAACATTATTTTTTTCGATTATATACAAATAGGAGAAAGCCGCCGCTGGATTGAATTGTTCTGTGATCCACAATATTTCCGGAATATATATTTTCTTAATTCCAACAGTAGGATATTGTTTTATCCATTCTTGGGCTGTTTTAATATTTTTCTGAACTTGTAATACATCATCAATAATCCCTCCTTCATGCCAGTTAAGAATATCAACCCTAAGATTATTTTTTTTGCAATACTCTAAAAAATCTTTTAAGAAATCTTGGTCAAACCGTGATGTTCCAGGTCCTGTAATTATAGCATTTTCTCCTCCAGGCAAAGATCTTATTGTAGTATAAGCTATTTTAAAGGTCTCGAAAAATTCTTTTTTACGATTAGAATCCGGTTCATTCCAAATATCATAGACTACATTGTTTCCATTTTCAAGATATAGATCTTTAACTACCTTAGAAAAAGTACTTTTATGTTTAAGGGGATTTTCCCAGTCATTTTCCACACCCGCAAAAAAATCAGTAATAACCAGAATAGGTGTAATATTATAAGAATGTAACAGTTTTATTTGCTGAATACGTTTGTCTTTATTGTGCAGAGCATTGCCAACTCTCCAAAACTTTGGCTTCAGTTCTTTGATATGTTTCTGCAAAGGAACAAGATCATTAAAATGCAAAAAACCCGCAACCGATTCTCTTTTCTGAGGTTTTTGCGTAAGATCTATATTTATAAGACTCTGAACTCTTAGTATTCCTGAAGAAAATAGAGATAGAAGTATGATAAACC
>JAFAAJ010000286.1 GCA_023426625.1 Bacteroidota bacterium | reverse complement strand
TGATGATAGCATATTTACCGTCTCTAGAAGTTAATTGAGCAGAAGAACCAGCACTTCTTGCTAAAATAGCACCTTGACCAGGTTTCATTTCGATACAAGAAATTACAGTACCCAATGGAATATTTTTCAATTTCATTGCGTTACCTACGTTTGGTTCAACGCTGTCTCCTGAAACTACTTTCTGATCTACTTTGATACCGTTTGGAGCGATGATGTATCTCTTCTCTCCGTCTGCGTACTCTAATAAAGCGATAAATGCAGTTCTGTTTGGATCGTATTCTACAGATTTCACAGTTGCTTCAACGTTTGCTTTGTTTCTTTTGAAGTCAATAATTCTGTATTTCTTTTTGTGTCCACCTCCGGTGTAACGCATGGTCATTTTACCTGTTTGGTTACGTCCACCTGACTTTTTAATACCAACTGTTAGAGATTTCTCTGGTTTGTTAGTAGTAATTTCCTCAAAATTGTTTACAATTCTGAATCTCTGTCCCGGGGTGATAGGTTTTAATTTTCTAACAGACATTACTATTATTTATAATTAATAATTAATTTACAGCAAAAATGTCGATTACTTCTCCTTCAGCAAGAGTGATAACCACTTTTTTCAATTTGTTTGTCTTTCCTACTTGAAGACCTTTTTTAGTGTATTTCGAAGAAACCTTCGGAGCATAAATCATTGTATTAACGTCTGCTACTTTTACACCATAAGCTTCTTCAACAGCTTTTTTGATCTGGATTTTATTCGCCTTAGTATTTACTAAGAAAGAATAAGAACCTCTTAAATCTGTAAGGTAATTAGCCTTTTCTGAGATAACTGGTTTAATAATAACTGACATGATTTATTTCTTTAAATTTTCCTGGAATTTTTCAACTGCACCTTCGAAGAATACGATTTCACCTGCGTTTACTAAGTCGTAAGAACTGATCTCGTTGTAGTTCATCACTTTAGTTTTAGGTAAGTTTCTTGAAGATAAATACACATTCTTGTTAGCTTCAGGAAGTACAAATAAAGCTTTCTTATCGTTAAGTGCCAAAGCATTTAATACGTTGATGAAATCTTTAGTTTTAGGAGCATTTAAGCTCATATCTTCCATTACTCTGATGCTGTTGTCTCTCATTTTTTGAGATAAAACAGATTTTTTAGCTAATCTCTTAAGAGCTTTGTTCAGTTTGAATCTGTAGTCTCTTGGTTTTGGACCAAACACTCTACCTCCACCTCTGAATGTAGGAGATTTGATATCCCCGTATCTAGCAGAACCAGATCCTTTTTGCTTCTTAAGTTTTTTAGTAGAAGCAGTGATTTCGCTTCTTTCTTTTGATTTATGAGTTCCTTGTCTTTGTGCAGCAAGGTACTGTTTAACTTCTAAGTAAACCGCGTGCTGATTTGGCTCAATTCCGAATACTGATTCGTCTAGAGTTACTTTTCTTCCGGTCTCCTTTCCTGATGTATTTAATACTACTAGTTCCATTTTCTGATAATTACATAAGAATTTTTAGCTCCCGGAACAGCACCTTTTACTACTAAAAGATTTTGTTCTTGATCCACTTTTAACACTTGAAGGTTTTGAACAGTTACCTGCTTACCTCCCATTCTTCCAGCCATTCTCATCCCTTTGAATACTCTTGAAGGGTCTGAACCAGCACCGATAGAACCTGGAGCTCTAAGTCTGTTGTGCTGACCATGAGTTGCCTGCATTACACCTCCAAAGCCATGTCTTTTAACAACACCTTGGAAACCTTTACCTTTAGAAGTACCTGTTACATCAACAAACTCACCTTCTGTGAACAAGTTTACAGTTACTTCCTCTCCTACTTTCACTTCATCAACGAACTCTCTGTAGAATTCAACCAACTTAGCTTTAGGAGTAGAACCAGCCTTTTTGAAATGACCAGCTAACGCTTTACCTACGTTCTTCTCACTCTTGTCATCGAAACCTAATTGCACAGCTTTATAACCGTCTTTTTCTAAGGTTCTGACCTGTAAAACCGAGCATGGACCAGCCTGAATAACTGTACAAGGAATGTTTTTCCCTTCTTCGTTAAACAAAGATGTCATACCGATTTTTTTACCAATAATACCTGACATTGTTTATATTATAATAAAATTTATCCTTTATTTATAGTCATTTTCAGGAGGTCTGAAGTAATTTCTACTTTTGATATAGGCATACTACGCCCCTAAAATGAGTGTGCAAATTTATGAATAATTTTCTTACTGACAAATATTTACACTAAAATATTTTGATTTTTAATCATTTAGCCATTTCATGAAATTTTTTGACCTTAAAAACAATATTTCTAATTTTGAGAATAAAGTTAACGGTTAAGATTACTCACCCATTTTATATCACTCATGAAAATAATCCAGTTATTATTCGTTCTGCTTATCACTCTTTCATGTCATAAAAAAGATAATCACCATTATAGTTTTTATTACTGGAAAACTCACCTTACCCTGAAGCAGGAAGAAAAAAAGGTATTGAAGCAGGCAACTTTACCTTATTTATATACAAGGTTCTTTGATGTAGATAAAGTGAACGGAAAATTTCAGCCTGTTGCAGCTATTACAAAAGATCAGAACTTTAGAACAGATAAACAGATCGTTCCCACGATTTTTATAACCAATCGTACACTCCTGAATATTTCGCAGAATGATATTCATTTTCTGGCAGAAAGCATTCATCATCTGATTGAAAAGAAAATCAAAGACTATGATTTGACTACTAACAATGAAATCCAGATCGACTGTGACTGGACCGGCGGAACAAGAGATGATTATTTTAAGTTTCTCAATGAATTAAAAAAAGTCTCAGGCAAAGAAATCACCTGTACACTTCGCCTTCATCAGGTAAAAGACAAGAGCCTGACGGGAATTCCTCCGGTGAAAAAGGTGTATCTTATGTGTTATTCTACTTCATCCCCACTGAAAACTTCTGACAGGAATTCTATTCTGGATGTGAACATTTTAAAAAGTTATCTTTCCAAACTCGAAGATTATCCTATTAAAAATATTGAAGTAGCACTTCCTGTTTATTCCTGGGGAATTGTTACCAATCATTTAGGAAAGCACAAGCTTATTAATGCCTTATCCAAACAAGATCTTGAAAATCCAGCCTTCAAAAAAGTATCAGAAAATGAAGCGGTGATCCTTAAAGACGGTTTTTATTTTGGGAATTACCTGAATAAAGGTTTCAGCATTAAGG
>JAFAAJ010000281.1 GCA_023426625.1 Bacteroidota bacterium | reverse complement strand
GTATTGTATTACTGTTGTTGATGCCTTTTCTGATTTATTTTTTACCGCTGGAAAATTTAGCCTTGGCAAGAACAGAATCCGAGAAGTTGTATCATTCAACAGGTTTTAAAATGATCAATGAATGGCTTGTCTTTATCTTGAGTAAAAATGAGCTTAAAAATTCAGTTTTCGTATTAAAAACCCAGATTTTTATTGCCTTTGCTTATACCTATCACTATCTGAACTGGTTTTCCAAAACTTCCGTTATCGGATGGGCGAGGTCATTAGAACTAAAAAAGATGATTTTAGTTTCAGGAATTTGGATTTTATCAATAGCTTTGTACCTTTATAATTATCAAACAGGATTGATGGTGCTGTTTATTCTTAGTATGATCCATGTACTTGCAGAATTCCCATTGAATGCCTTATCCATCAAAACTGTATTTCAAAAACTGATTAATAGATGACAAAACTAAGTGTAAATATCAATAAAATTGCCACATTAAGGAATGCAAGAGGCGGTGAAACCCCAAGTGTAACCGAGGCTGCAATCAAGATCCAGGGATTCGGAGCACAGGGAATTACCATCCATCCAAGACCGGATGAAAGGCATATCACCAGAAAAGATGTGTATGATCTGAAGCCGTTGGTAACTACGGAATTCAATATTGAAGGTAATCCTCATCGTCCGTTTATTGATATGGTACTGCAAGTAAAGCCGGAACAGGTAACTTTAGTTCCCGATGCAGATGATGCCATTACATCCAATGCGGGTTGGGACACCAAAAAACACTTAGATTTTCTTACCGATATCATTGCGGAATTTAAAAGCGCAGGAATCCGTACTTCTATCTTTCTCGATCCGATGCCGGAACTTGTGGAATATGCTGCAAAAACAGGAGCAGACAGAATAGAATTGTATACGGAAGCTTATGCAAAAAACTATACGTCCAATAAAGAACAGGCGATAAAACCTTATTACGAAACGGCTGTTGTAGCTGCAGACTTCGGTTTAGGACTTAATGCAGGTCATGATCTTAGTTTGGATAATTTAAAATACTTTGCAGACCATATTCCTAATCTGTTGGAAGTTTCGATCGGTCATGCTCTGATTTCGGAAGCATTATATATGGGAATGGAAAATACAGTTCAGGCTTATCTGAAAAGACTTGCAAAATGGTAACCAATAAGAAATCGGAAGTCAGAGATTAGAAGTTAGTAAACTTCGCTTCTTATCTTTCATTTAGTTTATATATTGATGATGTAAACAAATTTTGAGGATATTTTAATCTGATTTCTCACATCTAACTCTAAAAAATATGGAAATTTTACATTCAAAAATATTCGGCGAAAATTTATCGTCTACACCGCTTTTGGTATTCCACGGACTGTTTGGAATGCTTGATAACTGGGGAAGCTTCGGGAAAGATATGGGAGAATTGTTACCTGTTCATCTTATTGATCTTAGAAATCATGGAAGAAGTTTTCATTCAGACAGTATGACACATGATGATCTGGCGAATGATATTGCTAATTATATGGATCATTACGGGATCCAGAAAGCGCATGTTCTGGGACATTCTTTAGGTGGAAAAGCAGTGATGCAGTTTGCCATAAAATACCCCGAAAAAGTAGACAAACTGATCGTAGTGGATATTTCTCCAAAAGCATATCCTCCGCATCATCAGGGAGTTATTAAAGCTTTGGAAAGTGTAGATTTCAATACAGTAGGATCAAGAAGTGATGTGGAAGCGGTTTTAACCCAATATATTACTGAAAGATCTACCATTCAGTTTCTGACAAAAAACCTCTATTGGGATGAAGATAAAAAACTGAACTGGCGTTTCAATCTCAAAACCTTATCTGAAAAATATAATGAATTTGTTGCCAATGCTATAAAATTTGGTGTTTTCGAAGGAAATACCTTATTTATTTCCGGAGAAAAGTCCAATTATATTCTTCCACAGGATGAATTTGGGATTAAGCAGCAATTTCCGAAAGCCAAAGTTGTGACCGTTAAAAATGCGGCGCATTGGGTTCAGGCAGACAATCCTCAGGAATTTGCCCGTGTGGTGAAACAGTTTTTAGGACTCTAAATGATTTGGTATCTGTTAGTTATGATATACGTTAAAATTTTCTTAAAATGGTGATTTATTTTTTCCGGTAGTTAATTTTTTGTATTTTAGGATCATCAAATCCTTAAAAAAATTAACCTATGGAAAAGAAAAACTTAAAAAAACCGTTCTTTGCTTCGTTTTTAGAGAAACAAGTTAAGGATCCAGAGAGAATTACCGGAGGAGCAGGGTCGATCACTTCTGCACTTCAGGACAACGTAACTTCAGCACTTAAAGATTCTATTACTTCAGCACTTCAGGATAATGTAACACGTCCCGGAGGAGATCATGTAACTCTGAAGTATCCGTCTGACAGTGATGAAGCTGTTGATGAAAAAAGCTAATACTAACAAACCAAATTAGAACATTATGAAAAACAAAAACTCAAAAAAGAAGCCTTTCTTCGCTTCATTTTTAGAAAAACAAATTAGAGAACCTGAAAAAGTAAAAGGAGGTGGCGATATCACCATTCCTGAAAGAGATGTAGTAACAAAACCTGTTTATGACATGGATCAAACCATGAAATATCCATCAGACGGAGATGATGATGTATTACCTGTGAAATAAGTTATACATATTAACAAAATCATACGTAAAGGAAACTTAATACTAAGTTTCCTTTTTTAATAAAAGCTTTCAAATGATTCTGTGCATCACCCATTCCAACGATTATTATAACATTGATATTTTTTTTGAATATCTCACTTCAAAAAACATTCCCTATTTCAGACTGAATACGGATCGGCTCAACCATCTTCAAAAAATCAATTTAAATGAAGATCATTTTGAATTGACGGACGAACATGGCAATATGGTATCATCAAAAGAAATACAGGCAGTATGGCATAGAAAAGCATGGAGAATAAGCGTTCCCGAAGATCTCGATGAAGATTATGAAAAGATTTTCCTGAATGAATACGGAAGTCTTCGGTATAATCTCTTTACAGCTCTGGAAAATATTCCCTGGATCAATCCTTATGAACAGGAAAAAAAAGTGGACGGAAATAAAATGTACCAGCTGAAGATCGCAGCCAAAAACAATCTGGTCATTCCCAAAACTTTATTTTCCAACGATGAAGAAAAGATCACCGCATTTTTTCATGAGCAGTGTAATGGGAAGGCCATTGCCAAGCTTCACGGAGTACTTGCGAAATCTATGAATGCCGAAAATTTTCTTTCCACCACCATTATTGATGAAGACAGTCTGGAATTTATTTCAGATATAGCCTATTGTCCAATGATCTTTCAGCCTTATATTGAAAAAGAATATGAACTAAGGATCATCTATATCGATGGTGAATTTTTCACAGGAAAAATAAACAGCGGTGGTGCTTCTGACTGGCGTATCAGTCAGGACCATTATTTCTGGGTTTCTTATGAACTTCCGGAAGAAATCAGGCAGAATTTAACCAACATGATGAAAGAAATGGAACTTTTCTTCGGAGCAATAGATATGATCAAAGGCAGGGACGGGAAATATTACTTTCTGGAAGTCAATCCACAGGGAGAATGGGGCATGCTGCAGAAAGAACTCGGATTCCCCATTGCACAAAAAATAGCAGATAATCTTATAAAAAGAATACATACCAATGAGCAATAAAATATTAATTATAACACATACTCAAGACAATTTTTCAATAGAAAAAGTAACGGAATACATCGACAAAAACGGCTTTGAAGTCATTCGTTTCGATGTGGATCTCTATCCGTTGCAGAATCGGCTATCCTCTGTTTTTCAGAACGGACAATGGCAAACTTTTCTCGAAACTCCCGATGCAAAACATCGCCTGGATGATATTGTAGCGGTTTGGTATAGACGAGCTTATAACATAGGAAATGGTCTCAAAGAAGTACTGGATTCCAAGTTTTATGGAGCAGCTATGGGAGAGATCAGAAATACACTTTTTGGATTTTTAGAATCAGTCGATACCTATGCACTGGGAAAACCAAGTATTTACAGAAGACTCGACAGTAAAGAAGAGCAACTGAAAATAGCTGATAAGATCGGATTTAAAATCCCGGAAACCTGCATTACCAATAATCCCGATGAAGCTAAAAAATTCATTTTGAAACATCAGAATGTGGTCGGAAAAATGCAGACAGGTTTTGCGATCTATGAAGATGGAATTGAAAATGTGGTATTCACCAATGTGATCAAAGAAGAAAATCTTGAGGAACTGGATTCCTTACTGTATTGCCCGATGCAGTTCCAAAAAAAGATCGAAAAGAAAAAAGAGTTGAGGATTACCGTGGTTGGGCAGGATATCTATGC
>JAFAAJ010000337.1 GCA_023426625.1 Bacteroidota bacterium | reverse complement strand
TGGTGGAAAACTGGCAGACAAAATTGTTCCTATCATTCTCAATTCCCAATCAACGATTGTATTTACCAACACCCGAAGCCAGAGCGAAATGTGGTATCAGTTGTTGCTTGATGCCTATCCGGATTTTGCCGGACAGATAGCCATTCATCACAGTTCTATTGATGCACATTTGAGAATTTGGATCGAAGAAAATTTAAGTTCAGGAAAATTAAAAGCAGTGGTTTCCACTTCATCCTTAGATTTAGGTATCGACTTTAAACCCGTTGATACAGTGATTCAAATAGGATCTTCAAAAGGAGTTGCTAGATTTCTCCAACGTGCCGGAAGAAGCGGTCACTCCCCTTTTGAAACGTCAACGATTTACTGTGTTCCCACTCATTCCCTAGAACTGATCGAAGTTGCGGCGTTAAAAGAAGCTGTAAAACAAAAAGTGATAGAACCTCGCGAACCGCAGGTGCTGTGTTTTGATGTTCTGGTTCAGTTTCTCATGACTTTGGCTGTAGGAGACGGATTTTATCCCGATGAGGTGTATGAACGCATTAAAAAAGTATATACTTTCCGGGAAATGCTCGAAGAAGAATGGAAAAACATCCTTGATTTTCTTACAATCGGCGGAAGCGCATTGAAAAGCTATGAAGAATACCATAAAGTAACCGTTATGGAAGACGGATTGTTCAAAGTGATTTCCAGGAGAATAGCCATGCTTCACCGAATGAATATGGGCGTTATTGTAAGTGATGCCATGATGAAGGTGAAATTTATTTCCGGCGGCTATATAGGAATGATTGAAGAATATTTCATTTCAAAGCTAAAAAAAGATGAGAAATTTATTTTAGCAGGAAGAGTCCTGGAAGTAGCAATGATCAAGGAAATGACCGTTTTTGTACGGGCTGCAAAAGGAAAAGCACTTGTTCCGAGTTATTTGGGCGGAAGACTTCCGTTGAGTTCTAATTTAAGTCATTTTTTAAGAGAAAAACTTTCCAACGCTCTGAACCCGAAAGCTTCAGAAAAAGAATTGAAATTCCTGCATCCGTTGTTGGCGAATCAGGACAAAAGATCACATATTCCCAAAGACGATGAATTTTTGGTTGAATTGATCAAAACCCGCGAAGGTTATCATTTGTTCATGTATCCTTTCGAAGGACGTTTGGTTCATGAAGTCATGGCTGCATTGATTGCCTTCCGAATTTCAAAGCTGGCTCCGATTTCCTTTTCCATGGCAATGAATGATTATGGTTTTGAACTCTTCAGCGATAAGGAAATCCCTTTGAATGAGGAAAACCTTTCCAGAATATTGAGCAGAGATAACCTGATGAATGATGTCATTTCGAGCATCAATTCTGCGGAAATGGCAAGGAGAAAGTTTAGAGATATTGCCATAATTTCCGGAATGGTGATCCAGAATTTTCCCGGACAGCAACGATCCAACAAGTCTTTGCAAAGTTCGGCAGGTTTGATCTTTAAAGTTTTAGAAGATCATGATTCCAACCATTTTCTGGTACGGCAAGCTTACACGGAAGTTTTCAATATGCAGTTGCAGGAACAGCGTTTGGTGGAAGCTTTTAAAAGAATTGAAAATTCAAAGATCGTTTTGAAATATTCTCATACCTTTACACCTTTAAGTTTTCCGATCAAAATCGACAGCTTACGGCAAACGCTTTCAAGTGAAGGTTTGGATGTAAGAATACAACAGCTGATTAAACAGTCGAATAGACAGTAATGAGTGATAAAGTGAATTGTGAATTGTAAATTGTGAATTGAATTGTGAATGGTCAATAATCAATAATTTTGTAACTTCTAACTTCTAACTTCTAACTTCTAACTTCTAACATCTAACTTCTAACTTTTATACATGAACCTGGCCACCAAAAATATCATCATTCAAAATCAGATGTTCACTCTGACGAATCTGAGGGCGGTATTTTGGGTAAAGGAAAAAGCATTGATCCTTTCAGATCTTCATATCGGGAAGACGGCTCATTTTCGGAAAAACGGGATCGCTATTGCCAATCATATCATGAAAAGTGATCTGGAAAGGCTTTCTGTACTGATAGAATACTTTTCACCGGAAAAACTTATTGTTGTTGGGGACCTCCTTCATGCCGGGGACAATTCCGATGTAGATGAGTTTTGCAGTTGGAAACAGCAGTATTCGCATATCGGTTTTTATTTGGTTGAAGGAAACCATGACAGGATCTCGAAAGCATTGGAAGAAAAACTTTGCTTTAATTTTAAGGCAGATCATCTGGAAATAGATGGCTTCGTTTTCCTGCATGATTTTGACATATCGAATCCTAAATTTCAGATTACAGGACATATTCACCCCGGTTTTGTTCTGGATTCTCCTGTGAAGCGCATCAAACTTCCCTGCTTTATACAAACCGAAAGACAATTGCTTCTTCCTGCTTTCAGTGAATTTACCGGATTGGATACTAAGAATATTCCTAAAAAAGGAAAATATTTTGTATTTACAGACACAGAGATCCATGAATTGTAATGATAGACAGAAACATTTCTCTTTTTCATAAATATTAGGGAAATTTGCAGCATGAAGATCATCCCCTTAAAAGAAGGAAATTTCTCTGTAAGTAAAACCAAAGATTTTACGCTTTTAACAGAACAAAACTTTAATGAAGTTAATGGAATAAAAATGTCTGTACAACCGTTTCTGATCATTACCGAAAAAGATTATATCCTCCTGGATGCAGGAAGCGGATGGAAAAATGAAAACGGGACTACGGTAATTTCCGAGCTTCTGGCAAAGGAAAACATTCGTCCTGAACAGATCACCAAAATTTTATTCTCTCATCTTCACAAAGATCATATAGACGGAGCAATGCATGTAACGGAAGATGGCTTTAAACCGGTTTACCCGAATGCGGAAATTTATATCCAAAAGCGGGAACTGGATTTTGCAAGGGAAAATAAAGATAACCCTCAGTTTGATCATACGATTCTTGAACAGATCATTCAGCTTCCCGGAATTGTCTGGATGGATGATGATCGGGGAAATATTACCGATGAAATTTCTTTTGAAGTTGTAGGCGGCCACACTCCTTATTTACAGGTTTTCTGGATCAGGGAAAATGGAGAAACTGCATTTTATGGAGCCGATAATCTTCCACAGGAATCCTATCTGAAGTATCATGTAGCCTACAAAAGTGATCATGATGGCAGAAAAGCCAAGGAACTCAGACAAGGATGGCAAAAGAAAGCTGCTGAAAACCATTGGCAAATCCTGCTTTACCATGATCTTGATAAAGCGGTCCTGAAATTTTAAAAATTCAGAAGCCTACAAATCGTTGAACCATTGATAAATATCAACATCAGAAGCAATATTGAGCTTTTTTCTCAACCTGTTTTTGCGGTTTTGAATTGCTTTTGGTGTCACATACATATACGTGGCAATTTCTTTAGTCGTTAAATTCAGTTTCAGGTACACACAGAAGATCAGCTCTGAATTTTTCAGGTTGGGCTGTATAGCAATTATTTTCTCAAAAAATTCAGGGTAAACTAGTCTGAACTTGTTCACCAGACGCGGTGAGTTTTTTTTAGCTAAAGTTAAAATTTCGTCTTCTACAAAAATTTTCAGGTTTAAATCTTCTAAATTGAGTTCATGCTTAATGTTATCCATAATGTTTTCTCATCTCTACTAATTTCTGATGCGTGTTTGTTGTTTTAAGGTTGCACCAGAATAGGAAATATGTTTTTCTATCTCTTTATGCTTCTTGGTTCCGTACAATAAATTAAGGTCGGAATGAAGTTTGCTATTTATTTTTTCAATACTTAGTATTTAAAAAGATAAATTGTTTTGGTGAGTTTATAATGGTATTGTTTTTAATTTTAATCAAAAATTATTTTAAAATAAACAAAGAAATAAAAAATGATTAAAATTTAATCAAATCGAAGTACCACACACATACCACGCAATAATCTTTACAGGGTGATTTTTCCGATCATTTACGGCCAAAAATACATGTTGAGAATCTATTTTCTTATGATTAGAATCAATGTCATTGAATTTATAAAAATGTTTTTCAATCATTTATGAAATAAAAACAGATTTATTGTGGTATCTATGTGGTATAGAATTGTATGATATTGTCTCAAAAAAATCTTTTCTTTATTGCTTGAGATAACAAGGGGTTAAGATTGCTTGATTGTTTGTCTTTTAATAATTAATAATTATCTACGAAATGATATACGAAGATTTATTACTTTCTTCGGGAGCGGATATAAAGATGTATAAAGCCAACGACGTTATTTTCCGTGAAGGAGAGCCTGTGCTTTATTACTATCAGATCATGGAAGGCAAGGTCAAGTTGAATAATTATAACGAGGACGGGAAAGAATTTATCCAGAATATCTTTTCAGACGGTCAGAGCTTTGCAGAATCTCTTCTTTTTATAGAAAGGCCTTATCCAATGAACGCGGAAGCAATTTGCGACAGTAAGATTCTCAAGCTTCCCAAATCGAGCTTTCTTAAACTGATAGAAGAAAATCCAGAGATAAGTTCTAATATTTACCATTGTCTGGCAGACAGGATGTACTATAAATACATTATGCTTTATAATCTTTCTTTCCAAAATCCGGAATCTAAGCTTAAACTTTTTATGGACTATCTGAAAAGTTATCAGGAAGATAAGAAGCCCTACTCTTTCGAGGTTCCTTTGACAAGACAGCAACTGGCTTCATTGACAGGCTTGCGGGTGGAGACCGTCATAAGGGCTATAAAAGGAATGGAGAAGAATGAAGTGCTGAAAATCAAAAACAGAAAAATATATTACTAATCCATGAAAATAGAGAATTTAAAAGGTTGTTTTTGGACAGCAAAAAAAATAGAAAATACTTATATCGTAAGTGTACACGAGGGAATAAGTTTAGTAGCTGGATTACTCAATTTTATACTGGACCAGAAACTTCCCGCAGGAAAGATCTCCGGAGTAAGTGTGGCAAGTGATATTGTATTTCGTTTTTTTAATCAGTTCGACAAAAAATATGAGTTTGGAGAATTTCCCGGGAAAGATGAAATCCTGAATGTATTAGGAAGTTTTCTGATCATGCATGGTGAACTGAGACTCAGTCTGGAAGCTTCCCTTAAAAGAGACGGCAACATCAATATGGCTGCTCAGCTTACGGATGCAAAGATCAGTGGTGTAAATAAATTCTTTTTTCATCCCATCAATACTTTGATCACTGCGTCTAAAGATGAAGAATTACGTCTTCAGATGAACTGATTCTCCGATTTTCATGTGATTTAAAACTTCTAAGATCATTGCATAAACAAAATTCAATTCTTCGGAAGTGATGCAATAAGGAGGCACCAGATACATCACGCTTCCTAATGGACGGATAAGAATACCCCTTTGAAGGCATTCGCGGTACAAGACCTTTCCTATTTCATTAAAGTAAGATGATTCGCCATTTGTTTTATACTCCCACGCAAGAATAGTTCCTGTTTGACGGACATTCTCTACTTTTGGATGCTCTTTCAAGACT
>JAFAAJ010000222.1 GCA_023426625.1 Bacteroidota bacterium | reverse complement strand
GTTCCAAAGTGGTCAATCATGCAGGTGCTTTGGAGGCATTCAATACATTGAAACCAAACGATCAGAAATTTATTGAAGATTTGAAGATATGGCTGATCACCCAGAAAGAAGTGAATTCATGGGGAAGTTCAAGAGGTACTTCGGAAGTGATCTTTACAATCTTAAATTCAGGAAAATCATGGACGAGTGCGGAAAGTGATAAAGCGACCATTATCTGGGGCGGAAAAGAAGTTGAAGCTCAGACGACAGGTTATGTAAAGTCTACGGTAAAAACCGATGTGGTGAATAAGAACTTAGGAACGGTAACAATTACAAAACCGGGTCCCGGAATTGTACAGGGAGGATTATTCTGGCAATATTATGAAGATTTGGATAAGATTAAATCGTCAGAAAATTATATTTCCATAACCAAAGAACTCTACAGAAAAATAAAAACCGTAAACGGAGAAGAATTACAAAAGATTTCACCACAGACCCCATTGAAAGTAGGAGATAAGGTAACGGTAAGAATGATCATGAATACTGACCGCCCAATGGAATTTGTTCAGATTAAAGATATGCGTGCTGCAGGCTTTGAGCCGGTGGATGTATTGTCCGGCTATCAATGGAAGAATAATTTAGGCTATTACCAGTCTACAAAAGATGCTTCCACCAATTTTTATATCCAGTACATGCCAAAAGGTAAATATGTTTTTGAATATGATTTTGTAGCAAATGCTTCCGGTACATTCTCAAACGGGATCACTACGATGCAGAATTATTATGCACCACAGATGAATGCCCACACAAAAGGAACCTCTGTTCAGATTTTGGAATGATTATTGGCTGTAAGTGATCGTTAAATTTAAAAATAAAGCAAATGAAATTTTCAAAGACGTTAGTTACAGGACTGATGATGGTGATAGGCATTAATACCTTTGCACAAAAGAAAACAGATAAATTTGAGAAATTGCAGATTGAAATGTTTCCTAAAGCAAAAGAAGGGTATAAGCAGGTGTACATCCAGCTTCCCATTGCTAAAAATGAAAACGATCTGAAGGTGGAATTTTTCGTGGGTGTGGAAAAAATGCTGGATTGTAACAAACATTTCCTGATCGGTAAGATTGAAAAACAGGATCTTCAGGGATGGGGTTACAACTATTATGAAGTAGAATCCAAAGGAGAAACAGGAGGGACTTTAATGGCTTGTATAGATCCGAAACTGACAAAGAAATTTGTTTCTCTACAGCCGGAAACCGTAAGATACAATAGCAAACTGCCTTTGGTTTTCTATATTCCTAAAGATATGGAAGTCCGTTACAGGGTTTTGCGTCCTGATGTGATGAAGAAAGCAGTTCAAAGATAAATTGGATTATAAAAACTTCGGCCTCACAAAGAGAGGCTGAAGTTTTTAGTATTATTTCTTTAATAAGGTAATTTGTTCTCTCAGCAATGCTATTTGTTCGTCTTTACTTTGAACAAGCTTTTCATACGTATCTTTAATGCTTTCCATTAATGCTGTATAATTATTGTTGGTTTCCCTGTTTTTATTTTCAGAACAATTTTGAGCATCCAAGAAATTGCATAAATCCTCTTCAAGAATTTCGGAGATTCTTATCAGTCTTTCCACACTTAATTTAGTTTCTCCTGTTTCTATTTTACGATAAGCAGCAGGAGTGATATCCAGTTCCTCTGCCATATTTTCATAGGTGAATCCTTTCTGATTTCTTCGTCTTACAATTCTTACAATTAATTTTTTTATATCCATCATTTTTGTTTTATACCAAAAGTATAGAATTGTTTATTAAAAGTAAAAATGTTTTTACTAAAAGTATCTCCCGTATATTGGAAATATATTTACATTGCATTATGAAAAACACAAGTGCACGGATGTTTTTTAGTGTATTAAATTATTTTTAACCAAAAATCATTATGAAAATGAAAAAATTACTATTATTAGCAGCTTTCGGAATCGTAGGGTTAGTAAATGCTAGAACTCTTGAATTAAAAATTTCAGAAAAACAAACTGAAAAATCAAAAATAGATTTTCAACTTTGTGGGGTAAGTGTAACCTATTACGATGGAGATGGAAATGTTACAGGATAGGATTTGATTACATCAGACCAAAGTTCTTTAGAAAATTGTCAAATGTGGCAAAGTTTAGTTAAACACCGTCTCCAAAAAGCAGGTTTTACATTAACAGCACAATAATTAAATTTTATGGGAAATTAACTTTAGTTTCCCATACTTTAAGTACTATGAAAAATATTTTTATATTAACTTTATTAATTGTATACAACTTTTGTCTTTCACAAAAAATACATGTAAAATATTTACATATTCGTTCAGAAATTGCTACACTTTATGAAGATCTTTATATTGATGAAAATAAGGTTTTGTCAAGACAAGATTCTTTAATACAATTTAAAAATCTAAACAGCTCGGACGGAAATATAACAGCATTTAGACCTGGAAAATCAACTAGAGCATTTTATTTTATTTCTACAATTAATGATGAAAATAAAAGAGACTTTTTCTTTACTTCTGCTGTAAACGGAAATGACCCTAATGACAACTACTTTATTCATGATAATGTTATAAGACCAGTTTGGATTATTGACAAAAAATCCACAAAAAAAATAGCGGGCTATCATTGCATTAAAGCTACAGCAAATTTTAGAGGTTCGGATATTACGGCATATTTTACTGAAGATTTACCTTATTCTGTCGGTCCTTTTAAATTCTTTGGGTTGCCGGGACTAATTCTTGATGTTCGACATGATAATAAATCTTTTAATATTTGGAGAGCTGAAAAAGTTGAACTCGATTATAAAGAGAAAATAGATTTTACTCCTTCTTTTAAACAATATCAAAGGATCGAAATAAAAAAGTTTATTGATTTAAAAGATAAGCTTTTATTGAAAAACAATAAGGAGGTATTAAATAGCCTTCCTTCTGATGCAAAAATACAATATAGTAGTAATCGACTTGGAATTGAAAAAGTATTTGAATGGGAAACTAAGTAAACTGAAAATGAAACGGTTTTAGATACTGATTTTGATACACCTGATTGTCTAAATAATGAGTGGGAAATGTATAATAAAGATGATTGTGGTCATTATAGCTATGAAAACCCTCCGGTTTAACATGAAATATAGGTTGATAAAACAACTTTTAAAACTTTTTTATGAAAATCCTTATTAGAGCTGTCTTTTGTTTTGCATTAACTTTCCTGAAAAGCCAGACCCATGTTAATCAGGTATCTGTTTTGGAAGTAAAATATAACTTTAAATATTTAGCTGATACATTGGATGCTAGGAGCATTATTTCAGAACCAATGGTCCTATTGACCAATAATCAGACATCTATTTATTACAGTGAAAACAAAAAGATATTTGACGAAGGTTTCAGGAAACAGATTGATGCAGCTATAAAAACAGGAAGCGTTGTAGAACCCGGAAAATTACCCATTGCCAAAGTGAGGCATTCTGTCTATAAAAAAGATCAGGATGTATATATTTCCAATTATTTAGTGAGTCATTTATATACTTACACGAGCGCTAAGATAGTTTGGCAGATCGATCCGTCGCAAACTAAAGATATTTCAGGTTACAGATGTACTAAAGCTACCACCAGAATTGATAAAAGGAACTATATAGCATGGTTTACCTATGATATTCCAATTAGTGACGGACCTTATAAATTTAAAGGATTACCCGGATTGATTTTAAGCCTGTATGATGAACATAATTATTTTGAATTCGAAATGCTTTCTATTAGCAAGACAGCTTTACCAATAGAATATAGAAAAGGAATTCCTGTCACACAAGAACAGTATGTAAAAAAACGAAATGAATACATTAATGATCCTTCGCAGGGAAAGATGAGTACTCCGGAATATAGAAAAAGAATAGAAGACAATAAAAAGAAGTATAATAATTTCCTGGAAAATTAATAACGATTAGTATTTGCTAAATAAAATGAACTTCGGCCTCACAAAGTGAGGCCGAAGTTCATTTTAACTTAGCCAGCTATCAATAATTTTTACTCTCCAGCCTTCGGAAATTCTGGTGATGAGGTAGGTTTCTCCTCTTGTAATTCCGTTAAAAACCAATATATAAGTGTCTGGTTTTTCGTCACATGGATAGATTTTACTGTAACGATCGGTGAATGAATTTAAAAAAGAAAGCTGTATCATGCTTTGAAACTCCTTTGAGGTAAGAAAAAGAATCTTTTCTTCAAGCGGTTTTATCCTTCTGAAATTCTCATCATCACTCACCAGTATATTGAAATCAAACGAATCTGAAAAATCTCTGGGATCGGAAACATTTGACTTTAGTTTTTGCTGCTGCTTTTTCATGTCCTCATCAAATGTTTTCAAATTAATGATGAACTCATTCAGATGCGGATCCGAATCTTCAAGGAAAGTGTAATCGCCATATAATATAGCCTGTACCAATTTTGTGAAATCATTATTTACACTTTTATACTTCGGATTGCTGTCTTTGGAATCTATAATTCCGTCATTATCGGTGTCTTTGGATTTTGGGTTGGTAAAAAGAACAAATTTTTCCTCCAAATCGTTAAAGCCATCCTGATCAGAATCTTTCATGATCTCCTTAAGGTTCAGTGTGACCAGTGCGTTATTCTTTATCTTCTCAAATTGAGGTTCAGGAGAAGAAGGAAACTTAGGCAACCGGACTAGCCTTACAATATCCGCTTCAATCTGAATATGCTGATTGTCTTTCCATAACGGATATCTGGAATTGCTTTTGAAATAATAATGGTCTTTTACCTTCAACCCGGTGAAATAGGTTTTCCAGGTTTTGCCGTTATCTTTGGATACTTTTAAATAATAATTATTGTTGATTGTGTATAATATTCCCTTAACCTTTTTTATTGTGCCGGTCTTAATGATCAATGGTTTAGGGATTCCGCCGTATTTTTTTGAAAATTCAAGCCTGGTGATGGAATCTCGGATCTTGGAACTGCCTAGCAAAAGATGCGGAACCTTATTTTTAGCCGCCTGATTGATCTTGATTTCCAGGGAATCGACAATATCTGCCGATGAAGCGTACTTATCCAGGTATTTAACGGAAATAAAACTGTAGCGCGGCTTCAGCACAGTTTCTTCAGGAACAGGTGTGAACTCATTGTTGGAGTAATAATTTCGGATACTGTCCTGTGACTGCTTTAATAAATCACATTTACATGCTTCGGTTTTTTGCGCAAATGCATAGAGACTTGTGAAAAACAAGACGAGAAGTAGAATTTTTTTCATGGCTTAGTTTTTAATTTAAACGTCTCTGCTTAAGACTTTTACTTCAAAATCCGATTTTCATGACCTAAGAAAAAACGATTAATAAAATTAATCAATTTATTAATCAAATCCGTTTTTTTACTGTTTTTTTCAATGCAGATAAAACCCATAAGAAAAAACTGATATATTTGCTTTTTAACAATCAAGTGAACTATGGAAAACGTATTTGATGCAAAAGATGCTCAGAATTATATTGATAGAATAAATAAACTTATTCCTGACACTCATGGTTTATGGGGAAAAATGACCGTTGACCAGATGTTGGCCCACTGTAATGTTTCTTATGAAATGGTATACGAACCTGAAAAACATAAAAAACCGGGAGCCATTGCAAAATTTATTCTGAAAACTTTTGTGAAACCTAAAGTGGTAGGTGAAAAATCTTACCCTAAAGACGGACCTACAGCACCACAATTCGTCATTAAAGGAAGAAAGAACTTCGATGATGAAAAGAAAAGACTGATCGGTTTTATCCAAAAAACCCAGCAACTGGGAGCTGCAGCCTTTGATGGCAAGGAGTCTTTTTCTTTCGGAAAACTTACTGCTCAGGAATGGAATAATATGTTCGCGAAACATCTGAATCATCATTTGTCGCAATTCGGAGTTTAGAATGGGAAGAAGTCTCATGTTTTTACTGTTTGTTTATTCTTTGTATTTTGGACAGGCAAAAGAATTTCCATTGAAACATGAAGATTTTAGCAGGGTTGTGATCAACAAGGAAGTTTTCTTTGAAGGGATCATTTCTAAAGAAACTCCGATTAAACTAAAATTGAATGGTGTTGTAAAAAATCCTGAAAAGCCGAATATTTATCTGGTTTCCGGTTTTTCAGATGTCGAAGGAAGCAAAGCAGAATTTCTGGGAGAATTGATCTTCAATGAAAAATATGATGTGAAGGATCAGCCGGATCAAATGTTGGTTTTTGGAGATTTTTATCTTATTGAAACGAGATCAGGAGAACATTCCGGAACATTTAAAGGAAAATTCAGGATACAAACCCATAAAAACCTGAATGCCGATATAAAAGAAACATTTTCCACTCTTACTTTTAAAGGCAAATGGGAAAATTATGTAAACACCTTGGAATTTGATGTCTGGTGGGCCAATTACAATCCCAATGATATTTCTAAAGTAGTATTTAAATAAACCCGAATCACATGAAAAAACTTTTATTATTCCTCATTCTCCTTTCCAATTTTGTTTTTGCACAAATGCCCGATATTTCATCCACCTGGCTGAACAACAGCAAGCCTTACATTGGGACAATAGGAGATCAGAAGCAGGAAATTAAACTCAAGATCAATATTTCCGAACAAAACAGGAAAAATGACCAGGAATATTTTGTTTCGGGATATTCGTTGGTGGGTAAGAATTACACCAAGTTTGAGGGTAAATTTAAGGTCACGAAATATAAAGATTCCAATAAAAAAGGGATCGTATTCGGAGAATATGAACTCGCAGAAGAAAACAAGGGGAAGCATTCCGGTATGTTCAAAGGGAAATTTATTTATACCTTTAAATGGAATAAAAAAACGGAGAAGATCGAAGCCCAGTACATAGAGCTTATAGGAGACTGGAAAAGCTATGACGGAAAGCTTGACTTTAAAACCCGCTTAAAAAATCATTAAAACTTTATAAACATGTTAAGAAGAATTTTATCAGTAGTAGGCGGTATCATTAGCGGATCTTTGGCTGTGATGCTCGTTGAAACGCTTGGACATTATCTGTACCCGTATCCGGCAGGAATGAAAAGCGATGATATGGAAGCCATGAAGGAATACATTCCCAATGCACCGTTTATGGCTTTATTTTTTGTTATTATTGCTTATGCAGTGGCAGCTTTGGTAGCCGGATTTGTATCCACAAAAATTGCCAATGACGGAAAAAACAGGTATGCTCTTATCTGTGGAGTTGTATTTATAGTGATCACCATTATCAATTTGGCTATGTTGCCAACTCCGATATGGTTCTGGGTACTTGGAATTGCTGTTTGGGCATTGGTATTAGTAGGATATAAATTAGCATTAAACAATAAAAAAGCATGAAATTAGGTGCATTTTCAATCAGCTTAAGCGTAAAAGACCTTCAGAAGTCTAAAGAGTTTTATGAAAAATTAGGCTTCAGCTCTATGGGAGGAAATATGGAGCACAATTATCTCATTATGAAAAACGGAAGTACTCTGATAGGATTATTTCAGGGGATGTTCCAGGGTAATATGCTTACCTTTAATCCGGGATGGGACGAAAACGCTCAAAATCTTGAATCCTTTGATGATGTTCGTGATATTCAGAAACATCTGAAAAATAATGAAGTCCAGCTTGAGAAAGAAGCGGACGAAAATACTTCCGGCCCTGAACATATTTACTTAAAAGATCCGGACGGAAATATGATCTTGATAGACCAACATAGATAACATTTAAAACATAAATAAGATGAAAGTACTTAAAGGAATTATCCTGGTTTTAGCAACTATTTTAATAGCATTATTAGTGATCGCAGCTTTTGTTTCAGGAGACTGCCAGTATGAAAAATCTGTTTCCATCAATGCTCCTGTAGAAAAAGTGTGGCAAAATACCAATACTTTGAAAGCAATGGATCAATGGAGCCCATGGAACGA
>JAFAAJ010000332.1 GCA_023426625.1 Bacteroidota bacterium | reverse complement strand
ATCCGGAACTGTAAGAACATTCGATAATGAAAGTGTAGGAAATATCGATTATTATTATACTTTCCTCAATGATTCAAACAGCACTTCCAAAAGGTTAACACTTGGAAACAACAACAACCTAGCTTTTCAGGGAGATTTGGGATTAGATCATAAATTTGATGATAAAGGACAGAATCTATCTCTATCATTAAGTTTACAAAGAAACAGATCTTATAATGACACCTACGTAAACCAAACTACAAACAATCAATTCTTGCTTGATAACACCATCAACCAGAGAACAATTAACAGATCCATCGTAGGAAAGGCAGACTATGAATTACCGATCGGCGAAAATTCTAAGATTGAAGCTGGTTACAGATTGGATATCAACAACAATGATTATAGTAATGACGTTCAGCAAAGCACAGTAGATAATCCTGTTAATGTATTCTTGCCTGCATATACTTATGATGCCACATACAAAGAGGTATTCAATGCGTTTTATCTTCAGTTCAAAAGCAAAATAGGAAACTTTGGTTATCAGTTGGGATTAAGAGATGAACTATCAAATGTAGATATCCATTACGTTAATCGTGATTCAGATATCGTAAACACGACTAAAAATTACAACAATTTATTCCCAAGCGTTTATTTAAGCTATGAATTCGCTAAAGACAACCAGCTTTTATTAAACTATACAAGAAGAATTGACCGTCCAAGATCATTCTTTATGATTCCTAATCCTAATTATAATGATAATCAAAATATTTTCGACGGAAATATAGATCTGAATCCTTCTTATGTAGACACTTATGAGTTTGGTTACAGCATTTCTAAAAGGAAATTTACAATCAACCCAACCATATATTACCGTCATCAGACAGATGATACCAAAATGCTGGTTTATAATAAATTAGCAGAAGACGAAAATGGTAATATCGTTGTCCCAAAACTTATTGAATCTCATACAAAACCTATTAATTTAGGAACGGATGATCGTATTGGTTTAGACCTTAACTTTAACTGGGATGCTACAAGCTGGCTGAAGTTTCTTGGAAACGTAGATGTATATAGATATAACACTAAAGGAAGTATTGTTTATGATACGTATGACACACTAGGAAATCCTGTTCAGGCAGTTGCCGATTTTGACGGAAAAGGATTCTCTTCAAGAGCTAGACTTACTTCAACATTTAAAATCGACAAGACGTTCAGCTTCCAATTACAAGGTTTCTACAGAGGTGGACTAAAAACTGCATATCAGGATAGAAAAGATATGTATGCAATAAATTTTGGTGCATCAAAAACAATTTGGAAAGGTAACGGAACTTTATCTTTCAATGTTCAGGATATCTTCAATACAAGAGCTATGAGAAGTGTAACATATACTGCAAATAGCACGAGAGAATCTTATATGCAATGGCAACCAAGACAGTTTGCATTATCTCTGACTTACAGATTCAAGCAGGGAGAAAAAGTAGAACAACCTAAAAGGAAAAAAGACATCACCGCCAATGATAATAATGGTGACGACCAGCAAGGTCCGATGTAATAATAAAACATCCCGAAAGAAATTTCGGGATGTTTTATTTATGTAAGTTTGGTATAAAAGAACTTATCTTCACATTCAGACTGATTATTTCTCTACTTTTGATTTTTCGGCTTCGTAGATCCTTCTCCTCAGATCGCTTGATGAAAACCGGTGGTCTCTTTTGTTGTAATAAATCTCTATTCCTTTTTCTTCACAGTACTGTTTCCCTGTAAAATTTTTATCCATATAATCATCACCAATGATTCTTACATCAATCACGAAAGATTTGAGAATATCCTCTAAATCCTGTTCTGTGTAATAAGGAATGATCTCATCAACGGCACTTACTGCTTTCAATTGGATATAACGCTCTACAATCGTTTGGGTAGGCTTATTCTTGTTAGGTCGATCATGTGAAGGGTCAATCTGAAGACCAACAATTAAATAATCACAGATTGTTTTTGCTTCTTCCAGCATTTTAATATGTCCGGCATGAAGCAGATCAAATGATGAAAAGGTAATACCTATTTTTTGTGTTTTCATAATAATTATTATTAAAATTTGGCCGATATAAACGTTCTTTTAAACGGATAAAATACCGGTGATAGAGGGAAAATGTTTTGTAATTCTTTCTTATAATCGTTTTTGAAGCTTTCTTTCAGCTCTTCGGGAAGTCTTTCGATATAAGGGATCATGGCTGTTCCTGAAGCCCAGTGATAAACCGCTTCGGCATCTTTAAGGACGTGAGGAAATACTTTTTCAAAAACAGTGATCTCTGTTCCTTTATTCCGCAATAATATTTCTGCGTATTCTTCGATGTTTAACACAGTATACTGTCTCTTCCAGGATTCATAAGCTTCTTTGTAAGGCTGGGTTTCCGCAACTTTTCCCAACAACCGATGAACTACAAATTCATGATTGGAAGGCATCTGTACCGCTAATTGTCCGCCTTTGTTGATTTTAGAAATTATTTTGGGAAAGAGTTCTTTATGGTGGTCACACCATTGTAGGGCTGCATTAGAAATAATCAGATCGAAAGTATCATTTAAGTTTAACTGTTCTTCAATACTTCTTTGAATAAAATTCAATCTATTCGTTTCCAAATGTTTTGCTTTTTCAAGCATTTCTGCAGATGAATCTATTCCGGTAACTTTTGATCCTTCTAAATAATGAGGTATTTTAGAGGTAAGCTCTCCTGTTCCGCAACCCAGATCAATGACAGATAAACCCGCTTTCTTTTCTACAAGCTTAAGTAAATCAAAGAAAGGTGCTGAACGCTCCTCCTTGAACTGATCATAGATTTCAGGATTCCAGGCCACGGTTATTCAGATTAAACGTTTCTTGAAGTTAAATATTTCTGCCATTCCCAAACAGTCCTTAAAGCTTCTTCCAGGGAAGTTTCAGATTTCCAGTTGAGCTCTCTTTCCGCTTTTTCAGCGTTTGCATAAGCAATCGTGATATCACCTTCCCTTCTTTCACAGATCTGGTAAGGCACTGTCACCTGATTAGCTGTTTCAAAAGCATTCACAACTTCTAAAACGGATGAACCTTTACCTGTTCCAAGGTTATAAATATCAATAACCGTCTCATCAGATGAATTATCCATTAACTTTTTTAAGGCGGCTACATGAGCTTTAGCCAGATCAACAATATAAATATAATCTCTGATAGGCGTTCCGTCTTCTGTAGGATAATCATTGCCCCAAATACTGAGTTTCTCACGAATTCCTGCAGCAGTCTGCATTACATAAGGAACCAGATTATTCGGAATTCCAATCGGTAGTTCTCCCAATTTTGCAGAAGGATGTGCACCGATAGGATTGAAATACCTCAACAAAGAAATTTTCCTGTTATAGGCATTGGCAAAATCCTTCAGGATCTCCTCTCCCATCTGTTTTGTCTTGCCATAGACACTTTCCGGCATTTTCAAGGGAGTATTTTCGTCAATAGGCATTTCGTCAGCCTGTCCGTAAACCGTACATGATGAACTGAAAATAAAATTAGAGAGATTTCTGGCTTTAAATTCCTGAAGAACATTGATCAGGATAAACAGATTATTTTCATAATAATCTACCGGTTTTTCCTGACTCTCTCCTACTGCCTTATAGGCTGCAAAATTGATGCATCCGTCGATCTGATGAGCATCAAAAACCTGAGTGAGAAGTTCTTTTCTTTTCAGGTCGAAAGGATAAAAAACAGGTTTTTTCCCTGCAATTTCCTCGATATTTTTTAAAATAAATTTTTCTGAATGGGAAAGATCATCTACAATTACTACTTCAAAATCATTCTGAAGAAGTTCTACAACCGTATGAGACCCAATATATCCTAACCCGCCAGTGACAAGTATTGCCATTTTTTATAATTTTTATTCTTTGTGTTTTCCTATTTCTTCTATTTCTAAATCATTTACCCTTTTAATTTTAAATATGTTTACGATCAATAAAACTAAAAGAAGTATAAACATAAACTTAAAATAATTATTTAAAAATAAAAACAAAGCATAATAACCCATTAAAATTATAGTTATGCCTAAGCTTAGATTTAAAAAAAGAATTGCTTTATCATACTTTTCAGCCAAATTGATAAATGCAGCTAAATTGATAAATATAGAGCCACAAATTACAACTAATTTGAAAATATTGAAATTTTCAAAAATTGCAAAAAAACTAAATGCTGAAATAAGAAACAACAGTAAGCTTGTTATTAAAGCTAAATAGTATACAGCTCTGTATTTAAAAATTCTTTTCCTCATTTACCCCATAAACTCCAGCACGGCATCCGTGATATACTTCAGCTGCTCTTCATCTAATTCCGTATGCATCGGAAGGGAGATCACCTGATCCAAAAGCTTATCTGTATTTACAAAATCCGAAGCATTGCTTTCCTGAAAATAGGCTTTCTGCTTTCTTAACGCCACCGGATAATAGATCATGGCAGGAATTTCCTTTTCTGTTAAGAATTTCTGTAATTCGTTTCTTTTCCCATTCAGAATCCTTAAAGTATACTGATGGAAAACGTGGGTGGAATTTTCTGCCCTTTTCGGAGTTAAGATATACTGGTGACCGGCAAATACCTCATCATAATAATCTGCTGCTTTTCTTCTTGCTTCGTTATAAGAATCCAGATGAGGAAGTTTCTTTCTCAAAACCGCAGCCTGAATACTGTCCAGTCTTGAGTTCACTCCTAC
>JAFAAJ010000183.1 GCA_023426625.1 Bacteroidota bacterium | reverse complement strand
GCTTCAGGATGTTTCCACATCAGTTCCTGAATAGCATGGATCGCTGCGTCTACCATCACGATCTTTTCTCCGCCTGCCGGTTCGCGGGTTCCCACCTCCTCTGTAATAGGAGTAGGAGCAAAAATATGATGGGTTACCGTTTCGGGTTTTGGATCTTCTGCATTCTTAGCCTTTTCAAAAGCTTCTTCAACTTCTAATCTTGCTTTTTTAGTGATCTGTTTTAATAATTCTTCATCGACACCGGCTTCCAGTAATTGCTTTCTAAGAATTTCTCCCGGATCTTTCGCTCTGTGTTTTACCAAATCCTCTTCATCTCTGTAGAACTCTCTTCTTACTCCTGAAGTATGATGCCCGATCAATACGGTTTTTGCACAAACTACCAAAGGTTTTCTTTCTGTTCTTACAAAATCTACAGCCTTCTTCATAACTTCGAAACTTTCTGCGAAGTCGGTTCCGTCCACTCTCATTCTGCCTAATCCTGTGAAACCTGCAACAAAATCATACGCATCACAAGTTCTGGCTTCCTCTTTCGTTACGGAAATTCCCCATTCATTATCCTGAACAAGAAAAATAATTGGAAGTTGGTGAAGTGCTGCAAACTGTAGAGCCTCACTTACTTCACCTTCGGTTACGGAATTATCCCCAAGACTACATACAACAACCGGATTGTTTTCAAACTGTTGTAGATTGAAATCCTGGATGTATTTGATTCCCTGAGCAACTCCTGTTGTAGGAATAGTCTGCATACCCGTTGCAGAACTCTGATGAATGATTTTAGGCATTTTCTCATCTCTGCTCGAAGGGTGTGAATAATACGACCTACCTCCGGAAAAAGGATCATCAGCTTTTGCCAACAACTGAAGCATCAATTGGTAAGGCTCGAAACCAATACCCAAAAGAATACTTTCGTCTCTGTAGTAAGGGGATACCCAGTCTTCCTTTTTTAACTGATAAGCTGTTGCTAACTGAATGGCTTCATGACCTCTTGATGTACTATGAACATATTTACAGATATTTCTGTTTTCTTCATAGATATCGGCCATTGCTTTTGCAAGCATCATATGGTTGTAAGCCTTTAGCAAAATATCTTGAGAAACTTTTTCGTGAAGTGTATTTTCCATAGAGAGCAAAGATACATAAAAAACGAAATACTAACAACCGTTAGTGTTTTGTTATAGATTGATGATTATTCTTAATATTTGTAATAAATAAACGAAGAACTAAGGTTTATTTGTATAGGAAATACATTATATGATATAAACCGATTTATTAAAACTAATTTTAAAACATAAAAATTTAAAGTAACTTTACATTCTCTTTCTATAAAAAGTTAGAAAATTATATGTATTTAATTTTTGACACAGAAACCACAGGTTTACCAAAGAATTTCAACGCTCCACTTTCAGACTCGGATAACTGGCCGAGAATGGTACAGATTGCATGGCAGGTTCATGATGATAATGGGAATTTAATTGAAAATCAGGATTATATTATTAAACCTGAAGGTTATGATATTCCTTTCAATGCAGCTAGGATTCACGGAATTACTACTAAAATCGCCAATGAAGAAGGTAGAGATCTTCAGGAAGTTCTTGAAGAATTTTCTAAAGTTCTGGAAAATATAAGAGTAGTTTCCGGGCATAATGTGGAATTTGATTACAATATTGTAGGAGCTGAATTTTTCAGGAAAAATTTGAAGGATAATCTTCAGGAAAAACCGAAAGCCGATACCATGATCCTTGGAACGGATTTTTGTCAGCTTGGAGGAGGAAGAGGTGGGAAGTTTAAGCCCCCGAAACTTGAAGAACTTTACGAAAAATTATACGGACATAAATTTGATGAAGCCCACAATGCGGCGGCAGACGTAAATGCGACAGCTCAGGTTTTCTTCGAAATGATGAGAGTAGGAGTGATTCCTGCAGAAATACTTAGAATTTCAGAAGATCAGCTGAAATATTTCAGGACACTGTATCCTGATCCGATAAAACCTTTTGATATTGTCATCAGAAGGCAGGTCGCTGATTTTCATAACAAGAAAAAGCAGGCTGATTTCGGAAGCATAGATGAGATCGATCTGGGTAAATACTTCAATTTCGACAATCACAGTGTGTTCTCTACGCTTACCGCGACTTCCAGTATCTCGGACCTGATTAAAAAAGCAACTGAAGATAACTTCCCTGCAGTAGGAATGGTGGATCTGGGAAATATGATGGGGGCTTTTAAATTTGTTTCAGCCGTAGAATCTGCAAATTCAGACAGAGCAAAAAAACATAAAGAATATCTTGCTAAAAAACAGGAAGTAGAAGAAAAAGGAGAAGTATTCAACGAGACGGAACCTGTTTCAGAACCGTTGATTCCTGTTGTAGGCTGTGAATTTTATATTTCAGACCGATACGAACAGAAACAGTTTACGAAAGATGATCCCGACAGAAGAACCCAGGTTGTTCTTTTGGCAAAAGACTTCAATGGATATAAAAACCTTGCAAAACTTTCCAGCATAGGATTTTTAAAAGGTTTCTATTTCGGGGTGCCGAGAATCAGTCGTGAACTGATCGCTGAATATAAAGAAGGCATTATTGCATTAACTTCAGGTG
>JAFAAJ010000178.1 GCA_023426625.1 Bacteroidota bacterium | reverse complement strand
TATCTATAAGTTTTGCTTTAGGACAGGGAAAATATGGCAAATATCTTAACTCGAAAAAGCTTGCTTTAGCCTATAAAAATGTAAAGGACAGTGACAAGGATGATTATTATCAACAATATTATTGGTTGGTAAAAGCAGAGCAGTTGAAAACATATCCTCACCTTCAGGATGTAAAACCTGCTGTTTTATATGAGTTTGTAAAAAAAGTAAATCCTCAAAATCCTACTAAAAAATTAGACGCAAGAGGAAAAGAGCTTAGAAAAACAGCGGAATTATCATTAAACCAATATTTCAAGAACAAAAATTTCGTGAATAATTCTGTATTGATGTACAACCTGGAAACTTATGTAGACCCTTCCAAAGGTGAATACTACACAAAAGTTGATCCGGAAAAGATCAAGGAACTGGTTCCTAAAGAATTATTTGCTTTCAACTCTTTCAACAGAAATACGAATGAGGAGAAAACATATTATTTGTGGATCAATAAAGATAAAGATGCATTCAATATCGTAGATATCATTCCGAACGAAGAAGATAATAAAGCTTTCTATGCAAGATTAAAGCAATATCTTCCAAGTTATAAATTCTCAAAATATGTACCTTCTGTAAAGAAAGGAAACAAAACGGACAAAACAGATGCTGAATATTACTACATCATGCCGTTCGAACAGAATACAGATAACATCGAATACAAGACCAAGGATTTCAAAACTTTCGTTTTAAGCCAGTACAGAAAAGCCGGTGATGAATGGAAAGGAGTAGAAAAGCCAAGAAAATAAATCAAAAAGTCCTGTGAAATTTCACAGGACTTTTTTAATTTTATACACCAACACATTTCTTTACTTCCTTATAAAGAGTAAAACCATCACAAAATGCCCGAAACACCACCACAAAATGCTTCCGTAAAAAAGATCCTTCCGCTGATTCTTGCAACCGCTATTTTTATGCAGATGCTGGATTCAACCATTCTGAACACTTCCCTGCCATCAATAGCAAAAGACCTTAACGAATCTCCACTCAACATGCAGAACGCGATCATCAGTTATGTTTTAACACTAGCTGTTTTTATGCCTGCGAGCGGATTTCTGGCGGACCGTTTTGGAACGAGAAAAATATTCATCTTTTCTTTAATTCTTTTCAGCATAGGCTCCTTATTCTGCGCCGTTTCACAAAATCTTACCCATTTGGTGATATCCCGTGTGATACAGGGAGTTGGCGGAAGTTTAATGACACCGGTAGGCAAACTGGCTTTGATCAAAACTTTTGATAAAAACGAACTTTTAAAAGCCATGAATTTTGCCATTATCCCTGCGTTGATAGGACCTGTCTTAGGACCTTTAGTTGGTGGATATATGGTGGATTTCCTTTCCTGGCACTGGATTTTCCTGATCAATATTCCTATCGGGATTTTAGGAATTATTTTAGGGGCGAAATTTATGCCTGATTACAGATCCGAAGATGTGGATTTTGATCTTAAAGGCTTTATTATTTTTGCCGCAGCATCCCTCATGCTTTCGGTTTCCCTAGAACTCTTCGGAACGCTTCAGAATACAACACCCGTACTTTTTGTTTTCATTTTAGGATTTCTGCTTTTATACTATTATTACAGACATGCCAGAAAAGACGGCAACCCTATTTTCCCTTTGAATCTTTTTCAGGTAAGGACTTTCCGGGTAGGAATTTTAGGTAATCTGGCTACAAGACTAGGAATCAGTTCCGTTCCGTTACTGCTTCCTTTGATGATCCAGATCGCTTATGAACAATCCGCAGTGACTTCCGGATGGATGGTCGCTCCTATGGCTATTACAGCAATGTTCGGGAAATCATCCGTGATCAAAATTTTAAACCGGTATGGTTACCGTAAAACATTAATGGTAAATACTTTTATCATCGGAACACTGATCTGCCTGCTTTCTGTTCCCGATATACATTCATCTTTGTATTGGTTTATTCCTATTATTGCCGTGTTGGGATTTTTCAATTCCATCCAGTTCACATCCATGAATACCATTTCCATTGCCGATCTCAGAAATTTTCAGACCAGCAGCGGAAACTCATTGATTTCCGTCAACCAGCAACTTGCCATTGGTTTTGGGATCGCTTTCGGATTAATCGTATTAAAATTGTTTGAAAATACAGACCTTATTGAAGGGGAAATCCACAATGCTTTTCGTTACACCTTTCTCACAGTAGGTATTTTAACTATTATTTCTGGATTTGTTTTTAGAAGGCTTCACATTTCGGATGGGAAGAATATGAAATCTGAAGAATAAGATAAATCGAACTTACCAAAGATCAATGTATTTGAGCATTAACTATGATAACTTTGCTTATATAAATCATTATTATGGCAACTAAAAAAGTAGAAATCATAGCATCTCCCAAACCTGCACATTTTGTAGGTGACGGTTTTAGAGTTCATAATTTTATTCCGGGCGTACGTGGATTGGATATGAAAAGAATGGATCCGTTCATCATGCTGGATTATAATTCAAAATTTCATTTCAACGGTTCAGAAACCCCGAGAGGAGTCGGTGTACACCCGCACAGAGGTTTTGAAACGGTAACTATTGCTTACCAGGGAAAAGTAGAACATCACGACAGCGCAGGTGGTGGCGGAATTATTGGGGAAGGCGACGTACAATGGATGACAGCCGCAAAAGGAGTTTTACACAAAGAATATCATGAAACAGAATGGTCCAGAAAAGGCGGCATTTTCCAGATGGTTCAGCTGTGGGTCAACCTTCCCGCAAAAGATAAAATGAGTAAGCCAAAATATCAGGCCATTAAAAATTCTGATATGCAAAGAGCAGATCTTGGAGAAAATGGTTTTGTTGAAATCATTGCAGGAGAATATCATGGAAAAACCGGTCCGGCTTCCACTTTCAGCCCTGTCCACATGATGAATGCTAAATTAAAAAAAGGAGGGAAAGCTGATTTTAGTTTTCCGGCTCACTTTAATACGGCTGCACTTGTGATTGAAGGAAGCATCATCATTAATGGAAGAGAAAAAGCTCCGACAGATCATTTTGTTTTGTTTAAAAATGAAGGTGAAACTTTCAGCATTGAAGCTTCCGAAGATTCTGTTGTACTTATCATCAGCGGAGAACCTTTGAATGAACCTATTTATCCGCACGGTCCGTTTGTTATGAACTCAAGGGAAGAGATCATACAGGCTTTTGAAGATTTTAATACCGGAAAGTTTGGTTATCTTGAGGATTAAAATTTCATCGTACTTACAGATTTTCAATCTTGGTCATCTTATATATTTATTCACTTAAAAAATAGAATTATGAAACCTGAATTTGAAAATATTCCGTTGGTGAAAACTCCACAAAGATTCGAAATAGAGGTCAACGGACATTATGCGTTTATCGATTATAAGGAAATGAGTTCCAAAATCGCATTAATCCATACAGAAGCGGAGCCGGAACTGGCAGGAACCGGAGCTGCGGCTGCCGTAGTTGAAAAAACCCTGCATTATATTGAAGACCAAGGAAAAAAACTATTGCCTTTCTGTCCGTTTGTTTTTGCCTACATCAAAAAGCATCCGGAATGGAAGCGCATTGTTGATGAAAAATTCCAGGGGTATAATGAACTTTAATCATTAATAAAGTACAGACTCTGTTTAAATTATACTTAAATTAGCTTATCCAACTTAACAAATTACGTTCTCATGTCAAATATCGGACTTATTATAGAAGAGAAAGCCGCGGATATTGGAAACTTTTTAGTGGGAAGATTATTGCCTTTCCGTGAAAAAAGAGCCGTTGGTCCTTTTGTTTTCATCGATCATATGGGACCTTCCGAACTGAAAGATTATCAGAATCTGGATGTTCCGCCACATCCCCATATCGGACTTTCAACATTGACTTACTTGCTGGAAGGATCTATTTTCCATCGTGACAGCATTGGAAGTGCCATAGAAATAAAACCGGGTGCCGTCAACTGGATGACCGCCGGAAAAGGAGTTGTACATTCTGAAAGAACTCCCGAATATTTAAGAAATACGGATAAAAAACTTCACGGATTCCAGATCTGGGTTGGACTCCCGAAACATTTGGAGCAGACTGAACCATCTTTTCATCATATTGAGGCTGAAGACATTCCGGTTTGGGAAGAAAACGGAGTACAGTATAAATTAATAGCCGGAGAAGCATTCGGAAGAAAATCTCCTGTTCCGGTTCACAGCAAATTGTTTTTTATTGAGATCAAAACGAAAGAGCCTCAAAAAATAAGCATCGGTAAGGATTTATACGGTGAAGCAGCCTTGTATGTTCTGGATGGAACGGTGAATATTGAAGGTAATACCTATGGCTCCAAACAATTGTTAATTGCCAAAGATACACAACTGTGCGAGTTTGAAATGAGTAAAAACGGAAGCGTTTATCTTTTCGGGGGCGAACCTTTTGATGAAGAACGTTTTATATTCTGGAATTTTGTAAATTCAGACAAAGAATTACTGGAGCAGGCCAAAGTAAACTGGAACGATCAGAATCACGAAGCTTTTCCTCTGGTTCCCGGTGATGAACATGAATTCGTCCCCCTTCCGAAAGCTATTCTTAACAGAAAATAAAAACGGTAACAGACATTAAAAATAACCTATGAAAATATTAGCATTTGCAGGAAGCACTTCTTCAACTTCGATAAACAGGGAACTCGTAAAATTTGTTTTGAAAAGTTTTCCGGATGAAGAAATCAATTTGATTGACCTTAATGATTACTCCATGCCTGTTTTTTCGGTAGATCTTGAAAAGAAAGGATTTCCGGATGAAGCACACCGATTTTTAAAAGTGATAGAAGAATGTGATGTCATCATCTGTTCTCTTGCCGAGCATAACCGTGCTTACACAGCCGCTTTCAAAAATATTTTCGATTGGGCTTCAAGGATCAATGTAAAGGTTTTCCAAAATAAATCCATGTTTTTGATGAGCACCTCTCCCGGAAGTTATGGCGGCGGAAACGTAATGAATCTTGCAAAAACTTTTTTCCCACAATTCGGGGCTGAAATTAAAGATACTTTTTCG
>JAFAAJ010000330.1 GCA_023426625.1 Bacteroidota bacterium | reverse complement strand
ACTGTTGGAAGATCTGTCCATCCCAAAAGCTTTTTTATTTCCCGCTCCTGCACTCACCATACAAAGGCGGCCATTATAGTCAAGATTAGCTGTTTTCAAAGCGACGCGGGCAAATTTCCCGATCATATAGCTTTTTTCATTGGTGAGGGACACTCCCGAAAGCATAGCAAAAGAATTTTTTCCGTATTTTTCCTGTATTCTTCTGATCTCTTTCACGACTGCATCATACGCTTCATCCCATTCTATCGGAACAAAACCTTTTCCTTCCACTCTTTTGTAAGGCGAAAGCAAACGGTCAGGGTGATTGTCCTGCATATATCGCTGAACTCCCTTAGGGCAAAGTCTTCCTTCGTTGAACGGAAAATCGTTCCAGGGTTCAAAGCCTACCACTTTTTTGTCTTTTACTTTTAGCTGAATTCCACACTGCAAACCGCAAAAACAGCAATGTGTTTTGATCAGTGCATCAGGATTCTGCGGATTTGATCGTACAGTTCCTTTGTTTGGATAGTGTTGATGTGGACCAAATATATTGATGATCTCGTCAGCTGATACGGGTAATTTTGCCATTTTTATTCTATTTTAACCAAAATATTTTCCTGATTCCTGTCTTGCTTTAAGGTGTGCTTTGGCAAGCATTGCTCTCTTTCCTTCGGGGCTGTAATCCAAATAGCTTTTGCCGTCTTCACGTTCCAAATCAAAACCCATTTCCTTTGTGATCTCCTTGAGGTCTTCGATGTGCATTTTTGTGGTGTATTCATCGCCTGTGTGCGGACAAATCTGCATTCCTCTTCGTTTTCCTTCGATTTTATAGATATTTGCTCCTACCTGTGCCGGTCGCTGAAAGATGTGAAAGAACTTCCCGAAAGGAATCCACATCAGAAACATAGCTACTGTAATAGCGTGAGTAATTGCCATAAACTGACTCATTTTTCCTTCGAGATAGGTATAATCGAACCAGATTCCCAATCCTGTTACGGAAACAGCTACCAATAAGATCAAAGGAAGCCAGTCTCTTTCAAACCATTGAGTAGCGATAAGACCTTCATCCACAAATCTTCTGTGCATCATGATCAGACAACCCACAATCACCATGATCGAGGTCCAAACCAGAATATGGAAAAAGAAAACAGCTATAGCGGTGTCGAGAGGAAATGTCATCACTGTAAAACCCATCATATGAGTTTCATACTGATCGATGGTTCCCGGTTTTAAGGTGAAGTGCAACCATCCAAATGTAAGTCCGAATGTGACCATGAATGAGATGAGGCAGCCTGTCGCTAAAAGAAAATGTCCTAACCAGCGCATTTTACCTCTTGGAACGATGAATTTCTGAAACAGGATGTTACGAACAGATAAACGGAGTACTTCTTTCACATAAACCGGGTAATCTTTACTGAAAATAAATTCCCAGGTTCGTATCCAGTATTTCTGTGTTGCCGGGCGCTGTTTCCATACTGAATGGTGATAAACAACCCCGAAAGTCATGCTGATCGTTCCGAAGAAATAAATGATCAAAGCGGCATCAAAATTCTGTAGATATACCGAGCCTATTACCGTAATGGCAATGACCACTAATGTGGCAATAATGGCATTAATAAATGCTTTTCTATTGATCTTTGTGAAAATACTGAACATCTGTTATGTTTTTTAATGGTCATTCACTTAGTTATGAGAATTGATCTCTATAACAAAGATACAGTAATCAGTTATTAAAATAAGATGTTTTTATCTTATTTTAAATGATTCAAAATAATATTTAAGCATTATTCATTATATTCAACTGAAAAACAAACATTTAAATCAAATATGATTTACATCATAGACCTAAAATCCGGCTTAAAATTCATAAAAAAAGTACTGCAAAACAGTACTTTTGGGTTTATTTATTTGTTAAGGAAATAGCTGTTCAGAATCCTTCCTGTGGTAAGATCTTTCAACACCTGATTGGTCTTTATACTATTAAGTCCGCCTAAGTCTGCGATCCACTTTCCTGTTTTCAAATAATTCAGATTTTCCAGTAAAACCGGATGCTTTCTTTTCATTTGTTTTTCGTTCAATCCGGTATAAAGTCCGACCTTTAGCTTCTCTTTATTTGCTATGGCAATCAGAACCAAGAGTTCAGAATCTGCCCATTCTCCTCCCATAAAAAGAACACAGGTAATTGTTTCTTTATATTTATTGATTAGCTTTTCAAAAGTATTGAGAGTCAGTTCTGTTCCGTTTTGAGGATTCCAAAGATGCTCAGAATGGCAACCTTCGCAAGCTAATTGACAACCTGTAATGGTGAAACATAGTGAAATTTCATCCGGGATTTCCTGCAGAACAATATCATAGCTATCATACTTCAGCATTTCCGTAGTATCTTCTTTTTTCTTCTTTCTGGCGGTCTTTGGAGAAGTTGGTCACTTTCTTCAGATAACCGATCACCCGTGTTGCATAATCAATGTCGTTTGAATGGCATTCTGTACAGTGATCCATCGTTTTTTTGTTGATATAGCCACAGCTATTGCAGACCGTCACTTTTATATTGAAACAGAAATAATTGCAGCCAGTATAAGCAGCCACATTCAAGAGTTTTTTGAAACCTTCCTGGGTTGGATATTCTTCGAGATTGCAGTGATAAGCGGAGCCTCCGTCAAGATATTGTATATATTCGTTTCCGTGAAGGAAGAACTTATCAATAAGGTTCTGACTTTCATCTTCCACAATATAGAAATAAGAATTGTAGCAGTCTCTAGGAACATACAGCCAGTCTTCTTTATCCCATTTGGCATTTTTCACACCCAGGTTTTCGGCAGGAACAAATTCTGTATTGAACATATATCCGTACTTTTCTTTGGCTTCTTTATTTTTTGTGAAGATCAGTTTAAGATTTTCGTTGATGAAGTTTTTGTAGCGTTCATTATCCGAAATTTCAATCCCCAGAAACTCTGCAGCTTCCACCATTCCGTTGATCCCGATGGTAAGGAACTGTTTGTCGAGAGAGATGAAACCCGCATCATACACCGGAAGCATTCCCGCATTTTTATAATCCTGAATAAGACTTCTGAAAGCCACCTGATATTTGTGAATATTATCAATCATTGTTTCTAAAGGAATTTCCTTCTGATAAAGCCGGTTCATATTGATGGTAATCACATTGATGCTTCCTGTAGAAACACCACCTGCTCCCAAAGAATAGCTGAATGTATTGTCTGATATTTCGTTTCTCAGTCTGCAACAGCTTGCCAGGGAATCTGCATTTTCGGACTGGTAAATGAAGAATGAATTTCCTTCGCTCAACTCTTTTGAACAGAAATCTGCAAAAGCTTCGTCATAAACTTTTTTGTCTTTAGTAAGCATTGCTGCCGTAATTACAGGGAATGTGAGTACAGCTTTGCAACGTTCTTTATTGAACCATTGCATAAAAAACTGCTGAAGTCTGTCCAATGAGGAATAATCAGGCTTGCTTCCATCCGGAAAAACAAATGTACCGAACATAGAATCGAAATAAGGTCTGTCGTACAGGGAAATATTCCAGAAAACAGACTGGTAACCACGCGCTGCAGCCGGCTGATTGATGGCATATACAACGTGTTGCAGTTCATTTTCGATAATTTCGGTATGTGTCTGAATGTAATTTTCTCCAAAATCTTTTCCTGCAAAGTGATCAAAATACAACAAAAACTCTACGGTTGCCACGGCTCCTGCAAATTGTGAGGATACCGAGAAAAGAAAATTCACAAAGGAACCACAAAAACTGGCCAAATGTTTCGGGGCTTTGGACTCACCGCCAAGCTTCGTCAATCCGTCCAACAGCAGCGGATACATGGATACACTTACACAGTACGGTTTCAAGCTTGTTTCATCATGAACATAGATCTCGTGTTCTTCCAACTGTCTTATATATTCTTTGGCAAGGCTTGCTCCAAAGAGTTCTTCTATCTTATTACCAATAAGCTTACGATTGATCTGGATGTTGATGTCCTTGTTCAATTCTGCTTCCATGGTTGCAATATTTTTAGTGGAAACATTCGCGTTCGAGTCAAATATTGCTCCACTTGCGGCATTTTGGGAAGCTAAATAGTTATCAATGAAATTGCATTTGTTGGCCAACTGCTGTTCTGTAAGTCTTGTGAATTTGTTTTTCATAATACATTCGTTTAAATAAGATATAAAGATATTAATGTCTTTTATTTTAATATAAGACCGCGTTTATTAATCATCCTGAACAGCTGAACAGGATTTCGAAAAATCTATGCTAACAAAATTATAAAATCGATTTTACATGGACTCTATAAAATCAGCTATTTCCATTAGATAATTACAATCAAAAAAGAAATAACTATTGATGAAAAGAATCAACCAAATTTTTACAATCCCTCCTCTTCTTTCGTAAAAACGCATTAATACTGTAATATTTTACGATTCATTATGTATATTTGGAATACCAATCACAAAAATTTATAACCATTCATGAAAAATTTAATTTCCGTTTTATCCATTCTGATTTCAATTTCCAGTTACAGTCAAAATGCTAAAACCGATTTTTTAAAAGACCTCGACTTTGTTTATGAAAATTTAAAGGCAACCTCATCTTATAAAACCCAAAAAGACAGACAGAATTCTGTAGAGCTTAGATATAAAGAACTTCTAAAGCAAAATTCACAACTTTCTACCCTGGAGAGTTTTGTGAAGCTGTATGAACTTTTGGACGAAGTGCCTGATTTTCATAATGAAATTTATGGCAACACGGAAAATTTTCCTTACGACAGCTTGCAGAATAAAGATTTCCTGAATAAAATCAGAACCTCACCTGAATACAGCATCTACCCATCACCAAAATGAATATGGACAGTCTGGAGTCTGTATTATCAACACGGAAAACAAGCGATTACGAAGGAATTTATCATTATAAAAATTATTTCAAAATAGCAATCCGAAAACGTTCCGATTCTTTACTGGAAGGGATCGTTCTGGAAACTAAAATCCCGTCCTGGCAACGGGGAGAAACCATTCTTTACCTGTTGCACCAAAAGGAAAACAGATTCAGAATATTCAGTGGGAAGTTTATCGACAAGCAGCTTTTCTCGGGAATCGACCGTTTTGTAAATGGAGAATTTAAAAGTTCGAACTGGCAAAAACACCCTTCTGAAAATGACTTCTATAATGCAGGTTTTCCAAAAGAAAAATACGCTGAAAAGAAGCTGAATGAAAATTGCACATACATCAAACTTGGGAGCTTCAGTTCATCTAATCAGGGAATTGCCGAAGCGACTGATTTTTATAACAGAATAAAGGACAGTTTAAAGACTAAAAACCTCATCGTAGATCTAAGAAACAACAGTGGCGGCGGCAACAAAACCTCATCGCAGTTTTACAAACTCCTGAAAAAATTTCACGGAAATATTTATGTTCTTGTCAATTTTTATACTGTGAGTAATGCGGAACAGTTTGCCGTAAAAATGAAAGCTTTAAAAAACGTTACGCTTCTTGGAGACAACACGAGAGGAATGATAACCTATGGAAGAAACTATCCGGAAGATATGGAAACTCCTTCGAAAAAATTCAGAATTTATTTCAGTGACCTGAAAGATAACTGGAAAAAGTATTTAAGGTATGAAGGAACCGGAATAAAACCCGACGTTTACCTTTCACCGAATGAAGACTGGATAGAACAAGCTTTAATAAAATATTGTAGATGATTGTTTGAATAACTTCAATCATTGTTCTGATTTAATTTTATTGCTATTAATTTCACCTGTAAATAGTTGATAGTTATTGAGTCTATTTTTTTGAACAGTTGTAAGATAGTCGTCGTATAAACACTCCTTTACGTTGAGTGAAAGAGAGACTTCGTATCATTTTTAAGTAATAATAGTAATGCATATATTGACTGTTTCTTCTGCGTTTTCTTGTCAAATTAAGCCCGAGTTTTTTGTAAACACGGTAAACCTTCTTGTGATTCCAACCAAAACCTTGATTTCTCAGACTATGAAACATTTTCTTGAAGCCATAGCTAGGATGTTTCTCTGAAAGTTCATTCAGACAAACAATTAGTTCTGCGTCTTCCTTTCTTTGGGGCTGATAATAATAACTACTCTTTTCCAAATTAAGAGATTTACACGCCTGCCGAATGTTTATAGGATATTCTGAGACAAGGTAATTCACAACCTCACGTTTCGTAGCAGGCTTTACCACTTTTTTGACAGAACGTCCTTCAATGCCTCATGTTCCAGGCTCAAATTGGCAAACATCTTCTTCAAACGATTGTTCTCAGATTCTAGTTTGTACAGTTTGAACAGTTGGATTTTCTAAATTTTCTGTGATGAATTCTTTTAATGATTTCATAATAATTGAATTTGTATATGTATGCAACATCATGAACGTTTGGGTTTACTTTGCAAGAAGTTAAGATGAAAAAAGCTACCATTAATGGTAGCTCAATTTCTTAAATTAATTTTAGATTTATCTTACTTCTATTCATTTCTGGCATATACTTGTGTAATTTAGAGTAATTTAAAACATAATATCTATAAAACTCTTCATTAGTTAGTCCAAAGATATTTTGTAATTCTTCTATTGTGTACTCTAATTCATCAAAATGCAATTGAAATAGTTTTGTTATTAATAATGGTTCTTCAATTTCAAATTCAAATGGCTCATCTTTTCTCCAACCGAAATAATTGATTTTGGTAATCCATCTCCTATGTTGATCTTTTGAAATAACATTTAAGTCATTTGCTTTATAAATTAACGATTGTATTGAAACCTTCCAATAGCTTTTAAGAGCAAATAACTTTTCTTCATTTAAATTGAATAATTCAGATTTAATTTCTTTCGCCGGAACTAAAAATTCAGATGCAAAAATATTAGCTTCTTTTTCAGTATCTCTTTCCTCTCCAATCACGCCACCTTTATAATGCATTACTAAATGACCTAATTCGTGTGCAATTGTAAATACTTTCCTAGAATTGGGAATGTTATTATTAATAATTATTAAAGGAATACCATTTGGGGTAATAAAGCTAACTCCAGAAATTTTTAGATCTTTAAAATCAATAAAATGGATAATAATACCTTGTTTTTCTAAAGCATTTATTAAATTTTTAACAGGTCCTTTTGGCAGGGAAAAATATTGCCTAATTTGGATCGCTACTAACTCTGGAGTTAATTTTTGTTTTGTTAAATCAACAAAAGGTAGATCAACCGTAATATCAATACTTTCTGCTAAATCAATTATATTACTTGATATGATATTAATAATTGACTCTAACTTTTTTGAATTTGTAACTGTTGTTCCAAGATTTCTTCTAAAATAAAAGTGTCTCAGAGGATAAACTTCATGGCTTTTATAAAAAAAATCTTTTTTATAGCCAAGAATTGATGATATCTCATCAATCATTTCTTCAGTAACATGGTATAGACCTTTTTCAATTTTAGATAGAGTAGCTTGATTAAAACTTGTTTCTTTAGCCATTGAAGTTTGGGTCATACCGCGACTTTCTCTTGCAAGTTTAATTCTATCTACATTGACAGATTTCATATTTTTCTCATTTTTTAAAAAAACGCAGGGTGGGTGTTGTTACTAT